>NZ_DAOSET010000032.1:0-32198 GCF_035363275.1 Methanoculleus sp.
TCTTGCTGTCTGCTCGCCGCTCACCTACTTCACGGATCTTGTCCGGTACTCGTTTTCCGGCGCCCATTACTTCCCGGTGATAGTCGACATCGCAGTGCTTGCCGGGTTCACCCTGGTCTTCACCGCCGCCGCGATGCGCCTGCACAGGCGGAGCCTGCCGCGGAGGATGTGAGTCCCGTGGGGGATCAGGTTTCCACCGCATGCCGTCTCCGGTGGCAACCGGGCAGAAGTGCATAATGGGGTCTATGGCCCGGCTCAGGTGCCGTTACAGTCCGGCCTCTCTTCCTCGTAAAGCGAGGGGCGGACAGACAGTTTTTTCGTCGACAACGCTTCGCCGTTCAGGGAGCACCCTGCATAAGGCATATATGTCCGTGTGAATAATAAGCCAGCACCGTTTCAAAATCAATTGTAATAACCGATCAAGCACCAGGGGTGTCCCTGATGAGACGAACACAATCAAGCAGTTCCAGACCACGGCGCACGCAGGGGCAGTTCCCCTGCAGCGCATCCTGTCGGAAGATCCTGCCGTTAGCCGTTCTGGCGGTGCTCCTCGCCTTCACCGCCCTCTTCGCAGGGTGTACGGCAGCACCAGGCGGAGCGGATGCCGCCACCATCTCGCCGCTCAACGGCACCGTCACGAAAGTCGAAGTCATCCACTTCACCGCGCCGAACCAGTGCTACTCCTGCGTGGTGCTCGGCGACTACGCCGAAGAGACCGTGAAGACACACTTCCCCGGTGAACTCGGCTCAGGGAAGCTCGTCTTCGATCACGTCGATGTCGCCGACCCGGAAAAGAAGGAGATCGTCGAGCGTTACGGGGCGACCGGCTCGTCGCTCTGGATCGGCACCTACGACGACCAGGGTGGGTTCTCCAAAGAGGAGGATACCCGGGTCTGGTACAAACTCAACGACAAGCCCGGATTCATGCAGTATCTCAAGACGCTGATCGGGATGCGTCTCGCCGGGGACTTCTCGCAATGAGCCTGATGGGGTTCATGGAGACGATGGGGACGAGCAGTGTTCCCCTCGTCGCCGCGTTCTTCATCGGGTTGATGATGGCCCTCTCGCCCTGTCCGCTCGCGACGAACGTCGCCGCGATCGGTTACCTTTCCCGCCGGATCGGTAACCCGGGGCAGACCCTCCTCGCCGGGGCGCTCTACAGCGCGGGGAGGATGGTCGTCTACGTCGGCATCGCCGCAGCGATTGTGACCCTCGGGCTCTCCGTTCAGGGGATCTCGCTCTTCCTCCAGACCTGGGGCGAGGTGCTCGTCGGCCCGCTGCTGATCGTGATCGGGGTCGTGATGCTCGATCTCGTCCCGCTCCCCTCCTTTCGGGGCGGCAGCAGGCGGTTTGCCGCATTCAAGGAGCGGGTCGCCGACCGGGGGCTCGCGGGAAGTTTCATCCTCGGCGTGCTCTTCGCATTGACCTTCTGCCCCTTCTCGGCGGTGCTCTTCTTTGCGATGCTCGTCCCGCTGGCGCTCCGGACCTCTGACCCGCTCGGGGTACCGGCGGTCTTTGCCGTCGCGACCGCTCTGCCGGTGATCGCGTTCTCGCTGATCATGGTGACCGGGATCGCGAAGGTGGGGAGCGCGATGAAGGCGGCGGAGAGGTTCGAGTACTGGACGCGGCGCATCGTCGGGGTGCTCTTCATCGGGATCGGGGTCTACCTCCTCGCGGCAATGCTGATTGGGTGAGGTTGAATACCACCGTCGTGCAGGGTCTACCATCGTTCTCCGGGCCCGCGCCGTTTCCCTCCCCCACGCGGCGCGTATGCGTGGGGACCAGGCTCCTGTCCGTGACCGGTCTGAACCGTCCTGCAGGTCCCTGCTGCGTGCTACAGGGATTCAATGTTATCGGAATGAGAAACGGACCATGAACTTCAATTAAGTAGTGCATGGACAGATTACTCTACACGGAAAAGGCCCCATGTCTTCCAACGAGCGACGGATAAAAAGCCGGATGAAAGTCGGTGCAGGGTTCGCGTTCTTCGGACTGGCGTGCCCGTTCTTCTGGTTGAATCTGTTTTATGGCGACTCCGGGTTTGAGACCTGGGTTTACGGCATCCATTCCGCTATTTTCATCATCATCGGACTTACACTGCTGGGAAAAGGGTGGTACGACCTGAAACGGGTCCGAATTAATGCCTAGATGAGAGCGCTCGTTGAACAAGATCCCCTCACATCCTCTTCGGCATCATACCCGTGCCGCTCGGGAGATCCGCTGCCCATCAGGGCTCCCGGTTATTGGGGGGAGGCGCCGGGGTCGCAGAGGACCTGTCCCCGGGACCCCGTTGGCGCCTCCTGGTAGCAGGCGGACGTTGATCGCCGAACCCTCTCTCGAACCTCTTCGCGGGCTGTCAAGACCTCCCCCTCAATTCCACGCAGGTGCAGGCAGGACAGGGTTCATACGACCCCCTGATCGATGGCGCACTGTGCGGCCGGCTCATTCGCGTACCACCGTTTTTTGAGCCAGAGCGCGACGTTGACGAGCCCTATCAGGATCGGCACCTCGATGAGCGGGCCGATCACGGTGGCGAATGCGACCTGCGAGCCGATGCCGAAGACCGCAACAGCGACGGCGATGGCGAGTTCGAAGTTGTTCGACGCTGCTGTGAAGGCCAGGGTCGCCGAACGCGGGTAGTCGACGTTGAGCCGGTGGCTCATCCAGAACGCGACGAAGAACATCACGAGGAAGTAGATCAGGAGCGGGATCGCGACCCGGACGACGTCGAACGGGACCTGGATGATGTTCGCCCCCTGGGTCGAGAACATCACGATGATCGTGAAGAGCAGGGCGACGAGGGTCAGGGGCGAGATCCGCGGGATGAACCGGGTCTCATACCACTCCTTCGATCGTACCCGAAGCAGGATAAAGCGGGTCAGAAACCCGGCGATGAACGGGATGCCGAGGTAGATGAAGACCGAGGTCGCGATCTCGGCGATCGTGATGCTGATCGCGGTGCCGGTCCCGATCCCGAGGAGCGGCGGCAGAACCGTGATGAAGATGTACGCGTAGATCGAGTAGAAGAAGACCTGGAAGACGGAGTTTAAGCCCACCACCGCGGCACAGTAGTCGCAGCTCCCGCCAGCGAGGTCGTTCCAGACGATCACCATCGCAATACAGCGCGCGATCCCGATCAAAATCAGGCCGTACATCAACTCCGGCCGGTCGGCGAGGAAGAGGACCGCGAGGGCGAACATCAGGACCGGGCCGACGACCCAGTTCTGGAAGAGCGATAAGCCCAGCACCTTCCGGTCGCGGAAGACGCTGCCGAGTTCCTCATACCGGACCTTCGCGAGCGGCGGGTACATCATCACGATCAGGCCGATCGCAATCGGGATCGAGGTCGTGCCGACCGCAAAGCCGGTGATCGCCTGCGGGACCGAGGGGAAGAAGTAGCCGATCCCGATCCCGATCGCCATCGCAAGGAAGATCCAGAGAGTCAGGTAGCGATCAAGGAACGAGAGCCGTTTCATAGTTTCAGCCATGGTTGTTCTCCGTGGTGTCCGGGGGTGTGCCAGCCCCCGGGCTGGCGACGTCCAGCCCCGGGGATCGACCATCGACCAGCATAATCATCGTCTTTTGTTGCATCAAGTCGCCTCGATTTGGTCCGTGTAACTGCAATCAGCGCCGGTCCCCAGGGACCGCGGTCACGCCCGCCTTCTTCACCGCCATCACGATATCGTCGACCGAGACAGCGGCCGGGTCGTAGGTGACCTTCAGCTGGTTCGTGATCCCATTCAGGGTGAAAGCGGTCACCCCCTTCAGGGCCTTCACCCGTCTCTCGACCATCTGCCCCTCACAGGCGCAACCGAGCCCTTCGAGCCGGAACGTCGTGGTTGCAGGACCGGACGATCCGGATCCGTTGCCGGGGATGGGGATTGGAGGCGGCACCTCGTCGGCAGGCTCTCCGCAACAACAGCAACCTTCTGTCTCGACGAGGGTTGGGGTCGGCAGATCCCGGTCAATCGACGTATCACCGCAGCAACATCCGTCTCCTGCGGGGGCTGTCGCCGTTGATGCCGCACCAACGTCCTCCGCGCCGGAACAGCACGAACCTGTCGCCCCGACGGCGACGGAGATCTGCGGCTCTCCGCACGAACAGCAACCGGCTCCGGCCGTTGAAGGAACGGGTAGCACATCGCCCGCAGGTGCGGTACAGGAACAGCAGCCGACAGCCGCCGTCGTCTGCGCTGCAGTCGGAATGGCAGGAGCCTTTATCTGGGCAGCAGCGGGGCTCTCAGGTTCGGCGCCGCTCCGCCACGTCAGCAGACGCAGGGCGTTCAAGATCACGAAGACCGCGCTCCCCTCGTTCAGGAGCAGGCCCGTGACCAGCCCGAGGTAGCCGAGCAGGGCCGCGACGACCATGAACGCGACGTTGATCAGCGAGACGGCGATGTTCTGCCGGATCACGGTGACCGTCCGGTGCGAGAGTTCACGCACATACGCCAGTTTCCCGAGGTCGTCGGACATCAGCACCACGTCGCCGGCCTCGATCGCGATGTCCGTGCCTGCCGCGCCCATCGCGATGCCGACGTCCGCGGCGGCCATGGCCGGTGCGTCGTTGATGCCGTCGCCGACCATGGCCACTGCACCGTACCGCTCTCTCAACTGCCGCACCACGTCGACCTTATCCGTCGGCAGGAGCTGCGCCCGGTATTCATCCACACCGACACGTTGCGCGATGGCCCGGGCGCTCCGCTCGTTGTCCCCGGTCAGCATCACGGTCCGGACGCCGGCGCGTCTTAACCGCTGCAAGGCCTCGACAGCGCCGGGCCGCACCTCATCGGCGATCGCGACCAGGCCGGCGAGCGTCCCGTCGCGGCTGACCAGGACCACGGTCCGGCCTTCACCCTCGATCCGGGCGATCGTCTCCTCCGCGTGACCGATCTCGATACCCTCTTCGAGCATGGCGCGGGGGCTGCCGATGCGGCATGCCTGGCCGTCCACCGTCGCCGCGACCCCGCGCCCGGCCGTCTCCTCGAACTGAACGGCCGGCCGACCCGAGAACGTCCCGCTCTCGCGAGCCTTCCGGACGATCGCTGCTGCGAGGGGGTGGCCCGACCACGACTCGATGCAGGCGGCAAGGTCGAGCAGTTCATCCCCGGTGAGATCGTCAAAGGTCACGACATCCGTGACCGCGGGCCGTCCGATGGTCAGGGTCCCGGTCTTGTCGAACGCGATCGCCTTCACCGTCTCGATGGTCTCAAGGTAGGCGCCGCCCTTGAAGACGGTTCCCTGCTTTGCAGCGTTCGCCATTGCGCCCACCACCGCGACGGGCACGGAGAGCGCAAGGCCGCAGGAGCACGAGACCACGAAGACGACGAGCCCGCGGTAGATGAACGGGTACCACTCGGCACCGAAGAAGAGCGGCGGCACGGTGGCGACCAGCACCCCGAGGACGAACATGACCGGCGTGTACCACTTCCCGAAGGAGTCCGAAAATCGCTGGTATGATGTCCGTTTCGCCTGCGCCTCCTCGACCGAGAGGATGATCCGGGAGAGCATCGTTTCGGACGCCGGTTTTGTGACCCGGACCTCGAGTGACCCGTTCTGGTTGATCGTCCCGGCGAAGACGTCCTCGCCGGGGCCGCGGTGTACGGGAACCGGTTCTCCGGTGACCGCTGCCTGGTCGACGTACGACGACCCCGCGACGACCGTGCCGTCGACCGGCACCCGCTCGCCCGGTCGGACGATCACGACTTCGCCGACGCTGATCGTCTCGACCGCACAGATGGTCTCGCGGCCGTTGCGCCGGACCAGCGCTTCTTTCGGCACGAGCGCCATGAGCGACCGGATCGCACCCCGGGCTTTATCCACGGCGTAGGACTCGAGGACGTCGCCGAGCGAGTAGACGATGATCAGGACCGCGGCCTCCCCCCAGAGTCCGAGCGCCATCGCGCCGACAGAGCCGATCAGCATGAGCAGGTGGATCGTCGGCGTCAGGTTCTTGAGCGCGATCAGCGCCTTTCGTGCCGGGTAGTAGACGCCGATGAGCACGGCGAGCAGGTAGAGCCCGTTCACGATGGTGAGCGACGTCCCGAGGTATCCCGCGACGAAGGCGATCACCGCGGTGAGGAAGCTCCCGTAGAGGGCGAGTTGTTGCGGTTCACGCCACCAGGTGCTCTTCCGCCCGTCGCTTCGCACCTGCGAGGCGGTCATCCCCGTCTCAGCGACGGTGCGGATGATCTCCTGGACACTGACGATCGCGGGATCGTAGGTGATCCGGGCCTGGCCGGTGACCGGCGTGATCTCGTGGCCCCGGACGCCGGCGAGGGCGTCCAGTTTCCGGGCGAGCAGGTCGGCGTTGCAGGTGCAGTCCATCCCCTGAATCTGCAGGGTAACCGTATCGGTATCGGATGTCGATGAAGCAATGCTCATCTCGCTCTCATCCCCTGGCGTAGAAATCCCGAACTGGAGATCGCTCCTTCGAATATTCTCACACTATCGTTTGTCATGGTGATTCCCCGCAGGAAATTGGTACCTCAATCTTCTGAATATCGAGGATCTCCAGGATCTGGACCGCCTGGCCCGACTTGATCCTGTACCAGATGTTCACACCGTCCCTCCGCGACTCGAGAACCCCGGCCTCCTCCAGGACCCTGAGATGCTGCGAAACCGTCGGCTGTGCCTTTCCGACGGCCGGCACGAGTGTACACGCACATCGCTCGCCGTCCATCAGGCATTGGACGATCTTTATCCGCGTCTCGTCGGCGAGAGCTTTCAGCAGTTTTATCCTCCCCTGCATATCCACAAATTGGTATATTCAAATATATGAATATGATCGCGCTGGTCGGGATCTGGCGTCTCCTGAGTCGGGCCCGACCGGAGACGGGTCTGGGCCGCCGGGAATGAGGAGAATGTCCGCGGTGAAGACGTCTGCAGAGACGATCACCTGCGCTGCTGAACGCTGCCCCCCGGCTCCGGGACCGGTGGCATGGCGGAGAGGCGACAGAAAGATGTCCCGTCGATTCCCAAGATGATACCATGAAGAAGGAACTCGTCATCGAATGGAAGCACATCGGGAACGAGATCGAGAAGACCGCCGAAGAGTTTGAGGAGACCGGAATGACGCTTTCGGCTGTTCTCGCGGAGATCCGGATGCTCCTCGATATGGAGGGGATCAGCGTCCGGGTGGATGAGACCGTCCTCCCCGATGACGCCCCAGCTGGATCGGAGGCCCTCCTCTTCAACGGGGTGCCGATCGAGGAACTTCTGGCAGGGGTCGAGGTGACTGCCGCATCCTGCTCCTGCGCATCCTGCGACTCCTGCGGGGGAGACGCGGAGTGCCGGACGCTCTGCTACAACGGCGAGGAGTACGAGGCAATCCCGCCGGAACTGATCGGGCGGGCGGCCGCAAAAGCGCTCGAGATGGAGTGAGTCCGTGACGGAACCCATCATCCTCGTCACCTGCTCCGGCCTCTCGAACACCGGGAAGCTGACCGGTCAGGCGGGGATGGTGGTCCGGCAGCGGTGCCCCGGATCCGTCGAGGCCTGTATCCCGGCACGCCGCCTGTCGGCGTCGCTTTCCGGCCGAATCCTCGCGCTGGACGGCTGTGAGGACGCCTGTGCGCTCAAAAAACTCCGGGAGAACGGGGTCGAGCCGGACCTGCACATTGTCGCGACCGGGTGCGGGATCGTAAAGAACGGCATGGCGGAGCCGCGGTTTGACGAGATCGAGCAGCTCGCGGGCGCGGTGATCGAGGCGATCCAGAGCGGGCAGCAGCCCTGAGTGCATCACCCTTCCGGGCCGTAGCGCCGCCGGAGGATTGCCGGGGCACCCGGGGAACCCCCGGCGACTGCCTCGGCGAAGAGGGGAGCATCGTTCGTGATGCGATCCCCCGGAACCAGTGGCGCCGGAACCGGGGAGAACGTCTGCCTCTCTCGCCACTCCCAGACGGCATCCATCACGGCGTCCGCCGTCGCCATGACGCTCGCGGCCCCGACGTCCACCACGACGGGGTTCGTGATCTTCCAGCGGTCGATGACCGTATCGAGGAGCCGGCGCCGGACGGTCCAGATCATGGGGGGGTGCGGGAGCGCGACCAGTCGGTCGATCTGCTCCGCCCAGACCCCGCCCTGGAGCTCGAACCTCCCCACCTCGTCGATGACCACCAGATCGGTCTCGCCGGGATCCGGCAGCGCGAGCGCCCTGCGGCCGAAAGCAAGCCCTTCGGGGCGGAAGTAGAACCGGCCGTGGACCTCGCACCGCGGGTCGGGGTCGATCGACGAGAGGTCCTCGTGCTCGCCGGTGGCGAGGTCGACGAGGGTGAACCCGGACCGGCGCCCGTCCCGCACGTGGCCGGGAGCCAGCACGCCCCGGACCCGAACGTTTGCCCCGACAATGAGCCCGAGCACCTGATGCAGGAACGTCGTCTTGCACTGGCCCTGCTCACCGGTGATGATGAAGACTGGCGTCGTCCGGCTGTTCATCCGGAAAGACCCCCAGGTATGCGGGTTGGAGAGCGGCTTACAGGTATGTCCCGGCCGGGGTCCGGGGAGACGTTCGCTCCGGGGTACATGGATATACATCTGCGGTGTTTGTATAAAATAGTTTTACTCAATATGTTTGTTTAAGATGTATCATTTACTTTCCTGGAGAACCGGTTGCCGCGCCCGCAACCCATATGCGGGATCAGGTATCAGGGGTGCCCATGGACCGCGAGACAGCCTGCCAGGCCTGCAGGAAGAACCTCGTCCCGCACGAGGATGAGCCGGTAACGGCGCCGCCGGGGCTGGAGACACTCTCGAACCTCGACCTGATCGAGCGGGTCTGCCTGACGACGACGGAGACGGACCCGCTCGCGATCGCCTGCGCGATCATGCGGCACCCGCAGATCAGCCTTCACGGCCCGGAGCACCACTTCCTGGTGCCGGCCGTCCTGCTTGCCGCCTACTACAACCACCGGGGAAGCCCGGAGAAGAAGGAACCGACCCTCCGACAGGCGAGGAAGCGTGCCGAGGCCGTCCAGCCGGCTTTCTGCGGCACGCACGGGGCATGCGGGGCGGCGATTGGCACCGGGATCTTCATGAGCCTGATCACGCACTCCGGCCCGCTGAAGAAGGAGGAGTGGTCGCTTGCTAACCAGGTAACGGCACGGAGTCTCATGGCAATCGCGGAGAGTGGAGGGCCTCGGTGCTGCAAGCGGGACTCGTGGCTCGCGATCGGCGAGGCGGTGAAGTTCCTCGCCGGGAAGTGCGGCGTCAGCCTGCCGGTGACGGAGCATATCTCATGCGAGTACGCGACCGTGAACCGCGACTGCACGGGCTACGAGTGCTCGTTCTACCCTGGCGAGGAGACCCGGTCGCCCTCTCCATCAGTATAAGTAGCAACGACGGACAATACCATACGGAGTTAATGGTTATGGCAGAGACAAAAGTCGTGCTCCACACGACCATGGGCGACATCACGATCCGGCTCTACGACGACATGCCGGTGACTGCAGGAAATTTTGCGAAACTGGCGAAATCCGGGTTCTATGACGGGACGATCTTCCACCGGGTCATCGCCGGGTTCATGATCCAGGGCGGCGATCCCACCGGCACCGGAACGGGCGGGCCGGGCTACACCATCACCGACGAGTTCGTGAAGGGCCACTCGAACGTCCGGGGGACGATCGCGATGGCGAACACCGGCCGCCCGAACTCCGGCGGGAGTCAGTTCTTCATCAACCTGGTGAAGAACGACTTCCTCGACTGGGACAACCCCAGGACGCCGAGCGCCCACCCGGTCTTCGGTGAAGTGGTTGAGGGCCTCGACGTCGTCGACAAGATCGGGAAGGTCGCGACGAACTCCGCCGATAAGCCCAAGGTCCCCGTCCGGATCGAGAAGGCCGAAGTCCTGGAGTAACCCTTTTTTATGAACCGCCGGGACCCTGCCGAGATCGAGGCGCGGATCGGCTATGCCTTTATGAGCGGGGAACTGCTCGAGCGGGCGCTGACCCGCCTCGCCTATACCCTGGAGGCCGGCCTCCCGCCCGGCGCCCACATGGACGCCCTCGCCACCCTCGGCGATGCGGTCATCAACGTCGCGGTCGTGGAGGCGGTGGTTGCAGGGGGAGCGCACGACAAGGGTGCGATCACCAACCAAAAGATGAACCTGGTGAATATGACCCGGCTCCGCGGGCTTGCGGAAGGCCTCGACCTCGCCGACTACGTCCGCTGGGGAAAAGGGGAGGCCGCCCAGACGGTCTGGACCTCCGGCAGGGTCCTCGCCGAGTGCCTGGAGGCGCTCATCGGCGCCGTCTACCTGGACGGCGGGATGAGTGCGGCCGCCGGGGTGCTCCGGCGGCTCGGGCTCACCGGGAAAGCGTAGGCTTTCCTGCCCCCTCTTCACTCGCCGCCGGAACGGTGGCCGCCGGGCGCATCAGGAGCCAGGCGGCGACGAAGCCCACCGCGGCGAGAGCCGCGACGAGCGGGAAGACGCCGAGGTAGGTCCCGGTCGCCTCCCGGACGAACCCCGCAAGCTGCGGCCCGGCGATGGCCCCTGCGCCGTAGGCGAGGAAGACAACCCCGTAGCAGCGCGGGTAGTCGCACGTCCCGAAGTAGGACGCCGTCGCCGCCGGCGCGATGGCGAGCCAGCCCCCGAGGGACCCCCAGAGGACGGCGAAGGCGACGACGTAGGCCGGCACTCCCGGCGCGAGCCAGATCAGGACCGATGCCGTCGCGATCAGAGCAAACGTCAGCATCGCCGTCTTCTGCGGGGTTATCCGGTCGGCGAGGGTCCCGAACCCGGGCCGCCCGAGCCCGTTGAAGACGGCGAAGAACCCGACGAGGAGCGTCGCGAGCCCCGCATCCACCCCGGCGATCTCGGTCCCGACCGGCTTTGCGATCGAGATCGCGGTCAGGCCCGCGAGGCAGCCGATGAAGTAGCAGGCGAAGAGCCCGTAGAACGTCCCCGTCCGGAGCATCGCACGCCGGTCGCACTCGCAGACCGGGGCCGTCCCGACCCCGGGTGGGGGCGGCGACCACCCTGCCGGTCGCCAGCCCGCCGGCGGGAACCGGAGCGGGAGAGCGGCGAGGAGCAGCACGGCGATGAACACGGCCCCGAAGATCCGGAACGTCGGCATCACGCCGTAGGCGGCGATCAGGGCGCCTGCCGCGTTCGCGGTGACGAAGGCCGAGAATCCGAAGCCGAGCAAGGCAAGCCCCACCGCGAGCCCCCGGCGGTCCGGGAACCACCGGGCCGCGACGGCGACCGGCGCCCCGTAGGCGATCCCGACGCCGAGCCCGCCGATGACGCCGTAGACGACGTAGAGCGCCTCGACAGACGTCGCCGTCGAGGCGAGCAGCCAGCCCAGGCCCGTCAGGACCCCGCCGACCATCGTCACCATCCGCGGTCCGTAGCGCTCGATATACTTCCCGGCGAGCGGCATCGCTATCGCGAAGAAGGCGAGGAAGACCGAGAACGGGAGGAGGACCTCCCCCGCCGTCACCTCCCGGCCGAGCGCTGCAGTGAAGTGCGCCGCAAGCGGCGCGACGAAGACGCTCCAGGAGTATATGCTCCCGAGGCAGAGGTTGATGAGGAGGCCGAGGGCGATGAGCCCCCACCTCCCCCTCTCCGCCGGCAGCCCAAAGATCGTCGGTGTCTCTGTCATGCCCGTCTACTCCTCGAGTGTCGATATGTCGCCCGGGTCCATGCCGAGCTCGCGGGCTTTCAAGACCCGGCGCATGATCTTGCCGCTTCGGGTCTTGGGGAGCCTATCCATGAACTCGATCTCGGCCGGCACCGCGACGGGGCCGAGGCTCTTCCTCACGTGGCGGGCGAGGTCGTCGGTGAGGCCGTCGCCGGGGTTTGCGCCCACGCGGAGGGTGACGAAGGCCTTGATGACGTTCCCCTTCAGGGGATCGGGTTTCCCGATGACGGCGGCCTCCGCGACGGCCTCGTGGGAGACGAGCGCGCTCTCGACCTCCGCGGTGCCGATGTTGTGCCCGGCGACGACGATCAGGTCGTCGGCCCGCCCGATGACCATGATGTAGCCGTCCTTATCCTTCACCGCGAGGTCGCCTGCGGCGTAACACCCGGGGATGGTCTCCCAGTAGGTGCGGTAGCGCTCGTCGTTCCCGTGGACCGTCCGGAGCATCGAGGGCCAGGGTTCCCTGATGACCAGGAACCCGCCGGTCCCCGGCGGGACCGGGGCGCCCGTTCTGTCGACGACGTCCACGACGGCGCCCGGGATCGGTTTCCCGGCAAACCCGGGCTTCATTGGTTCGCCGACCATCGTGGTCACCATGTGCATCCCGGTCTCGGTCTGCCACCAGGTATCCACGACCGGGCACCGGTCTCTGCCGATGGCGTGGTAGTACCACTCGAACGCCTCGGGGTTGAGCGGCTCGCCGACGGAGCCGAGCACGCGCAGCGTCGAGAGATCGTACTTCGCCGGCCACTCGTCACCGTAGCGCATGAACATCCGGATGGCGGTCGGGGCGGTGTAGAAGATCGTCACCCCGAGGTCCTGGACCAGCCGCCAGTAGGCGCCGGGGTCCGGGTAGTCCGGCGTCCCCTCGGCGATGACGACGGTCGTGCCGACGGCGAGCGGGCCGTAGACGATATAACTGTGGCCGGTGATCCAGCCGGGGTCGGCGGTGCACCAGAAGACGTCGTTCTCCTTGACGTCGAAGACGCACTTCGTCGTGTAGTAGGTCCCGACCATGTAGCCTCCGCACGTGTGCACGATCCCCTTCGGCGCCCCGGTCGAGCCGCTCGTATAGAGGATGAAGAGCGGGTCTTCCGCGTCCATCACCTCCGCCGGGCAGTCGGGCGCGGCCTCTGCTATGAGGGCCGCGTAGTCGACCTCGCGGGTCGGGTCGAGGCCGGCGGCTGCGCTCTCGCGCCGGAGGACGACGACCCGCTCGACGGACGGTGCGTGGCCGAGCGCCTCTCTCGCGATCTCTCGGAGCGGGACGGCCTTCCCCCGCCGGTAGCCGACGTCCGCGGTGACGAGGACCTTCGCTCCCGCATCGTTGATCCGCATCGCAAGCGCGTCCGGCCCGAACCCGCCGAAGATGACGGAGTGGACGGCCCCGATCCGGGCGCAGGCAAGCATCGCGACGACCTGCTCGGGGACGAGCGGCATGTAGATGCAGACCCGGTCACCTTTCCCGACGCCGAGGGATTTTAAGCCGCTTGCAAACCGCATCACCTCGCGGTGGAGGCCGTCGTAGGTAAAGACCTGCTCCTCGCCCCCTTCGCCGCGCCAGACGAGCGCCGCCTTGTTCTTCCGGGCGCTGGCGGCATGCCGGTCCAGGCAGTTGTAGGTGATGTTGAGTTTTCCGTTGACGAACCATCTCGCGTACGGGTAGTCCCACTCCCTGACCCGGTCCCACGGCTTGAACCAGACCAGTTCACGGGCGACCCGGTCCCAGAAGGCTTCCGGGTCGCGCACGAACTCCTGGTAGGCCCGGGTGTAATCCGGTGTCCAGGCTGCCGCCTTGCACCGGGGGTCGGGGGTGTAGCGTTTCTCCTCCAGTTTCACGGCGAATGTCTGCTCCATACTTCCTCAATTTACATGATTCATCATACCCGATTGCCGCGGCCGGTCCCCGTATGGGCCTCCGTACCGTGCAAAAGTGGCTGATCCTCCGACCGACAACCTTCCCGGCCGCTCGGTCCGTGGTCGTGCTGCCGTACATGCGGTCGCCGGCAACCGGTGCCGGCTCCGCCGGGAGCGTAACCTTCCCGGGCGCCTCCTCCCGTGCGGCGCCCCTATCTTACATGATCTATCATGTGCAATTTATCACGATCAATAATGTAGAATAAAAAGATAAATGTTGCGGTGGGGCGGGGTGGTGAGGTTGATGCCATCCTACAACCAGCCCTTCCGGTTGATGGCCACCGCGATGAGCGAGGAGACGATCAGGGAGAGGACGATGATGATGAGGAACCCGTAGGGATGGTTCTCGAGGGGGACCGGGACGTTCATACCGAGGAAACTTGCGATCATCGTGGGGATCGCGAGGATGATGGTGATCGATGTGAGGAGTTTTAAGATGTTGTTGAAGTTGTTTGAGATGATCGAGGCGAAGGCATCCATCGTCTCGGTCAGGATCGTCGAGTAGGTGTTCGCCATCTCGATCGCCTGCTTGTTCTCGATGATGACGTCCTCGAGAAGATCGGTGTCGTCTGCGTACATCCGGAGGGGCTGGAACGTCAGGGTCTTGTCGAGGACGATCTGGTTGCTCTTGAGCGACGTCGAGAAGTAGACCAGGCTCTTTTTTAAGTTCATCAACTGGATCAGCTCGCGGTTCCGCATCGACTGGTTCAGTTCGGCCCCGATACGGTCGGATATCCGCTCGATCTGGCGCAGGTACTGGAGGAAGTAGGATGCGTTCCGAAAGAGGATCTGCAGGACGAACCGGGTTTTCTTGAACGTGTAGAAGAGCTTCACCCGGCCTTCCGTGAAGTCCTGGACGATCGCGTTCTCGCGGAGGCAGACCGTGACGATGGTATCGGGCGTGACGATGATCCCGAGCGGCATCGTCGTGTAAAGGATCGTCCGTTCGGGATACGGCATCGGGATATCGATGACGATCAGGGTGACGCCGTCCTCCGTCTCGGTCCGGGGCCGCTCCTCCTCGTCGAGCGCCGCCCGGAGGTAGTCACCCGGGATGGCGAGCTTTGCCGCGACCTCCTCGATCTCACCTGCGGTGGGGTTGATCATCGATACCCAGGAGCCGGGCTCGAACCGGCCGGTCTCCTCCGTCCGTGGCACCGGGGCCGCTTCAACCGTGCGATAGATGCGGATCATGCGGTCTCTCACCCCTCCGGGGAGGGCTCACACTCTACTGTTGTCGGCGGGCGGGATGAAGGTATGGACGCCCGCCACGAAGTCGGGCCTGAAAAAAAGGGTTAGAGGACCAGGAGCAGCGGTGCAAAGACCAGCGATACCATGGACATCAGCTTCAGGAGGATGTTCAGGGACGGGCCCGACGTGTCCTTGAAGGGGTCGCCCACGGTGTCGCCGACGACCGCTGCCTTGTGGGCCGGGGAACCCTTGCCGCCGAGGTGGCCCATCTCGATGTACTTCTTTGCGTTGTCCCAGGCCCCGCCGGCGTTCGCCATCGTGACGGCGAGGAGGAACCCGGACGCAAGCGAGCCGACGAGCAGGCCGCCGAGCGCCTCGGTGCCGAGGACGAACCCGACGACGAGCGGCGCGGCGACGGCGAGGATGCCGGGCAGGATCATCTCACGCAGCGCCGCGTTCGTGGAGATGGCGATACAGGAGGTGTAGTCAGGGTCGGCCGTTCCCTCCATGAGGCCGGTGATCTCCCTGAACTGGCGGCGAACCTCGTGGACGATGCTGTATGCCGCCTTGCTGACTGCCATCATCGTGATGGAGCAGAAGAGGAAGGGGAGCATCGCACCGATCAGAACGCCGATGAAGACGTTCGGGACCGCTACGTCGATGGTCGTGAGACCGACCGCCTGGGTGTAGGCGGCGAAGAGGGCGAGCGCCGTCAGGGCCGCAGAGCCGATGGCGAACCCCTTGCCGATGGCGGCGGTGGTGTTGCCGACGGAGTCCAGGGTATCGGTGATCTCGCGAACCTCGGGCTTCTGGTGAGACATCTCGGCGATACCGCCGGCGTTGTCGGCGACAGGGCCGTAGGCGTCGACGGAGAGTGAGATCCCGAGTGTCGCGAGCATACCGACGGCGGCGATCGCGATACCGTAAAGACCGGCGACCTGGTAGGCGACGTAGATCGCGACGGCGACGATCAGGACCGGCCAGATGGTGCTCTCCATCCCCTTCGCAAACCCGGTGATGATGGTGGTCGCCGCCCCGGTCTCAGTGGACTTCACGATGGAGAGGGTCGGTTTCCGGTCAAACGAGGTGTAGTACTCGGTGATCAGGCCGATGGTAAACCCTGCGACGAGACCGGCGACGGAGGCATAGAAGACCCCGATATACTCCGCCCCGAGGAGCAGGTTCACCAGGAAGTAGGTGGCGGCGACCGTCACGACCATCGCAGCAACCAGGCCCTTGTTGAAGGCCATGTGGATGGCGCTGCTCTCGGTCTTGTTGGTCCTAACAAAGAACGAGCCGATGATGGACGCGATGATGCCGACTGCGGCGATGAGCAGCGGGAGGAGGATCACGTTCATGACGTCGGCGTTCGCGAACTGTGTCGCTGCGACGGCGACGCCGAGGACCATCGCCGATATGATTGCACCGACGTAGGACTCGTAGAGGTCCGCACCCATGCCGGCGACGTCGCCGACGTTGTCACCGACGTTGTCGGCGATGACGGCCGGGTTCCGCGGGTCGTCCTCGGGGATGCCGGCCTCGACCTTGCCGACGAGGTCGGCCCCGACGTCTGCGGCCTTGGTGAAGATGCCGCCGCCGACACGGGCGAAGAGGGCGATCGAACTCGCCCCGAGACCGAACCCGGTCACGTGGGTGAGAATTTCGGCCTGGGAAAGCCCCGTGAAGGTGCTGACGACCACATACGCGATCGAGAGCCCGAGAAGCCCGAGCCCGACCACGGCCATGCCCATGACCGAGCCGCTCGAGAACGAGACACGGAACGCATCCGCGATCCCGCGCCGTGCGGCGTTCGTCGTCCGGACGTTTGCGGCCGTGGCGGTGAACATGCCGATGTAGCCGGCGGTCGCCGAGAGGACCGCGCCGAGGACGAAGCAGGCGGCGGTGAGCACGCCGATCCCGAGCGCAAGGACGACGGCAAGCACGATGACAAATATTCCGATAGCGCGGTACTGCCTGTTCAGGTAGACCATTGCTCCCGTGTGGATAGCGGCAGCAATCTTCTGCATCAGTTCGGTACCCGTTCCCTCCCGCTTGATACTCGTATATGAGTATCCTGCAAACAGGAGAGCGAGAATGGCACACACGGGTGCCAGATACACCAGATCCATCTCTCTGTATTCCTCCGATTGTGTAACATATACAATGGGATTCAACACTTTTAAACATGCGGAAAGAATCCGGAAGATATACAGTGTATCAGCTGAAATCCATCACTTCAGGCTGGAGCGTCTGGAGATCGATGACAAATGCCCGCGCGGGCGTGGGATTGATGTTCATCTGCTTCTGGAACGCCGTCTGGGACTGCCAGGTGCCCGTGTTCACCCCGAGGACACCCCGGTAGCGGGTGATGCCGCAGATGTGGACGTGGCCCGTGAGGAGGATCTCGGGAAGGGGATCGATGACGAGCCGGTCGGTCTTCATCGCGGCGATGGGGGTCCGCATCCCGTAGGGAGAGGCGAGCAGCCGACGTTTCAGCATCTCATCCATGATCTCGCCGGGCCGCTCGTAACTTGCCCCCGGGATGAGCCCGATCATGTCGTCGATCGACCGGCCATGGTACATCAGGACCCGGACGCCCTGGAGGTTCAAGAGGCAGGGATTCTCGACGAGGGTGCAGTTCGACGGGAACCTCGTGGTGAACTCCTGCGGGATCGCCGGCTGCGGCTCGGCCATCCTGACGACGTCGTGGTTTCCCGGGGCGGCGACGATTCGGACCCGGGAGGGCAGGTCCCGGAGCATCTCCGCGAAGACGTCGTACTGCTCGTAGATGTTCTTGATCGTCAGCTCGTTCTCCTGTCCGGGGTAGATGCCGATGCCGTCGACGAGGTCGCCCGCGATCAGGAGGTAGCCGGCATCGGAGTCCTGGAGCCAGTCGGCGAACCGGTTCCACCCATCTTCGAGGAAGGTGTCGCTCCCGACATGGACGTCGGAGATCAGGACCGCTTTGCCCGGTCGGTCGCTCTTGAACGGGGCGTTGTTGATGGGGACGTCGGGGCGAAAGAGCTGCTCGGCGAAGAAGAGACCGCCGTCGTTTGAGAGCTTCCCCTTGACCCCGAGCACCTCGTCGGGGAGGATCCGCTCCGCCTCCGCAAACGAGTCTCCCCTCCCTTTGTTGAAGAGCACCCGGATGGCCCCGGTGGTGTCCTCCACCTCGACGAGCCGATGCCCCTTGGCGGTCGTCCGCACGTCGGCCACCATCCCGATGATGCTGCACTCTTCGTCCCGGTAGCGGTGGGGTGATTTGGCCAGCGCCTCGATCGGCATCGCGGTCATCCGGCCGCGAATCATCGAGGAGAGGCTGTTGTAACGGTCCCGGAAGTAGTGGACGGCGTCTTCGTGACCGCTGACGCTCCCCGTGGTTCCGGCGCTCCCCGTGATCACCTCGAGTTCCGGGTCGACGAGGAACCGGGTCCCGTCCCGGACCTTTCTCAAGCCCGGTATGTGCTCGGGTGAGATGACCGGGGTATCGCCCGTGACCCCCGCCGCTATCCGGTCGATGAGCGAGGGATCATTCTGCTCCCGGATGTAACTCACGACGTCGGGATGGACCTGGTACTTCAACTCAAGAAACCGGCGTACGATCTCGGCGTTGGCGAGCATGGGCTCCATCATATTCTCCTCCCGGCAATATGGGTTTATCTTTTTTACACCTTGCCCGGGTCCGAAGAACCTATGTATATGAAGGGATAGCATTCTCTTTAGAGCAAATGACGGATACCTCCTGGCTGCAACGTGCAGCATCGGCCTTCGCCGCGTTCCGGGAGAGCGACCACCGGGTCGTCTCTCTCGCCAGGGACCTCCTCTGGGTCGTCGCGGTCGTGGGCGGTATCGCCCTCGCCCTCTACCTCTTCGCCGGCACCTGGCCGGCGGTGGTCACCATAGAGTCGGAGAGCATGGTCCCGAACATGAACGTCGGCGACCTGGTGCTCGTCGTCGATGAAGACCGGTTCGGCGCGTTGACGACCTGGGCCGAGGGGCAACTGGCCGGGCACTCGTCTTTCGGGGACTACGGCGACGTGATCGTCTACCGGCCGAACGGCGCAGACTCGGTCCACCCGATCATTCACCGGGCGATGACCTACGTCGATACCGCAGCCGTGGTGGAGTCGGGGCTCGGTGAGTATTATACCGATCCGCACGGCGGCTACATCACCAAAGGGGACAACAACCCCTACATCGACCAGGGGAACCTCCGGATAACGGGCGTCGGCCTGATCGAGCCGGTCGAGAAGGACTGGATCGTCGGAAAAGCCCTCGTCGCGGTGCCGCTCATCGGTTACCTGCCCCTGCACCTCGCGGAGTTTGCCGTCATCGTCATCGTCATCATCCTCATCCACGACTTCGTCCTTGCGCGGCGTAAAGGGAAAGACGAATAAATCAGGGATTACGAGAGTTATTTACCATGCCGTACTCGCTGCACGACCTGCTCGACGATACGCTCGCCGGCCACCGGCTCACGGAGGAGGAGGCGGTGCGTCTCTTTGAGACGCGCGGCCGGGACATCTGGGATATCGCCGCCGCCGCGGATGCCCTCCGCGAGCGGAAGGTCGGCGACGTCGCCACCTACGTCCGGAACCAGAACATCCACGTCACAAACATCTGCAAGAACCTCTGCGGGTTCTGCGGGTTCGGGCGGCGGGCGGACGACCCGGAAGCGTTCTTCGACGACCCGGAGGCCATCCGGGAGAAGGCCCGGACGGCGGTGGAAAGGAACGTCACCGAGATCTGCCTTCTCTCCGGGGTGCACCCGGACTACACGCTCGACTCCTACGTCGACCTCATCTCGTCCGTGCGGGAGGCCGCGCCCGATGTGGACATCCATACGGCAAGTCCCGACGAGATCGCCTGGGCGGCGGAACGGAGCGGCGTCCCGACCACCACGGTCATCGAACGGCTCCGCGAGGCGGGGCTCGGGACCCTGCAGGGGACGGCGGCCGAGATCCTGGTCGACCGTGTTCGCCGGGTGATCTGCCCGAACAAATGCGACACGGCGACCTGGGTCCGGATCATCAAAGAGGCGCACGAACTCGGGATCCGTTCGACGGCAACGATCATGTACGGCTCCTGCGAGAACGAGGCGGACCGGGCCCGGCACCTCGCGGTCCTCCGGGAGATCCAGGACGACACCGGGGGGTTCACCGAGTTCGTCCCTCTTTCCTTCATTCACGAAAAGACCCCCCTCTACCGGGCAGGGCTCGCCCCGGCAGGAGCGACCGGGAGGGAGGATATCCTGATGGTTGCGGTCGCCCGGCTCTTCCTCGACAACTTCGACCACATCCAGGTCTCCTGGGGGAAGGTGGGGACGAAGATGGCGGAGATGGCGCTCCTCTCGGGCGCGGACGATTTCGGCGGGACGATGTTCTGCGACGACGTCTCGGCCGATGCCGGCGGCGAGGGTGCCGACTATCTGGACCCGGCCGAGATGCAGCGGATCGCGCGCGACCTCGGGCGGACGCTCCGGCAACGGACGACGACCTACGAGATGGTATAACCTGTCTGGATACGCCGCGTCACATCCGGTTCAACGCCTCTCTCCCCGACATCCCGATCTCGACTCGGCGCTGCACCGCCGGGAGGTTTGCCGCCCTCACCTCGGCGTCCATGAGGCTGTCGAGGTTATCAAGGGTCGATTCTTCCGAGACGCCTACGACCGCCGCCGGCACCCCGGCGTTTGCCAGAGCCTCGATGTCGAACCCGGCGGTCCCGATCATCCCCTCATCGGTCACCCAGGCCATCAGGCTGGTCCCCCCGATCGGGATAACGTAGCCGAATGCGTCCTTGTAGCTGAGTCTTGTGCGTTGATGACAGAGGATCTGCTGAGCCATGGCTGCCGGGGTGTCCCCCTGAGAGATAAGTGTATCCCTTCCGGCGAGACGTATCCAAAGGTTCTTGAGCTGACCGTGTCAAGAGGAGATCATCCTGCAAAACGGCGAAACGTATGAAACAGTCACTGCGACACCTGCTTGATGATGTGCTCACCGGTCACCGGCTCACGGAAGAGGAAGCGGTACGTCTCTTCGAGACGCGCGACCGGGGCGTCTGGGATATCGCCGCCGCCGCGGATACCCTCCGCGAACGGGCAGCCGGTGATCTCGTCACCTATGTCCGGAACCAGAACATCAACGTCACGAACCTCTGCGTGAACGCCTGCGGGTTCTGCGGCTTCTCCCGGAAACCGGGCGACCCCGATATCTTCTTCCACGATGAAGCCGCCGTCCGGGAGAAGGTCCGGGCAGCGCGCGGGCGGAGCGTGACCGAGATCTGCACGGTGAGCGGGCTCCACCCGGAGTTCGACGCCCAGTCCTACATCGATATCATTTCCTGGATGCGGGACGAAGCGCCGGGCGTTCACATCCACGCGAGCAACCCGATGGAAGTGGCCTATGCCGCAGGGAGGAGCGATCTTTCCACCCGGGAGGTGCTTATGATGATGCAGGCTGCGGGACTCGGGACACTCTGCGGGACGGCGGCCGAGATCCTGGTGGATAGTGTCCGGCGGGTGATCTGCCCGGGGAAGATCGATACGGCGACCTGGGTCCGGGTCATCAAAGAGGCGCACGAACTCGGGATCCGTTCGACGGCGACGATCATGTACGGCTCCTGCGAGAGCGAGACTGACCGGGCCCGGCACCTCGCGGTCCTCCGGGAGGTCCAGGACGACACCGGGGGGTTCACCGAGTTCGTGCCCCTCTCGTTCGTTCACCAGAAGACCCCTCTCTACCGGGCAGGGCTCGCCCGACCCGGGGCGACCGGCAGGGAGGATATCCTGATGTTTGCGGTATCCCGGCTCTTTCTTGACAACATCAGGAACATCCAGGCCTCCTGGGTGAAGCTGGGGACGAAGATGGCAGGGATGGCGCTTCTTTCAGGCGCAAACGACCTCGGGGGGACGCTTTTTGAGGAGAGCATATCCCGGGAGGCGGGCGCCCGGGACACCGATTACCTGGACCCGGTCGAGATGCGGCGGATGGCCGGGGACCTCGGGCGGACGCTCCGGCAGCGGACGACGACCTACGATCTCCTTTGAGGCTGACCCCCCCGGATGGCCCGACCGGGTTGTCCGGACCGCCGTTATTTCCGGAAAAGTATAAATATCCAAAAATAAAGTTTGGCTCCTCAACACCGGCCGGACGCCGGCAATTGAGAGGAGATAGATATGGTAAATGGTCTTGTAGGCCTTGCAATCCTCTTCTTTGTACTGGCACTTGTCTTTGCCTTACTCGGAGCACGGGGCGTTGCAGGGATGTCGATGTCGATTGCGAAGTGGCTGGTCATCATCTTCATCGTCCTCGCGATAATATCGCTGCTGCTCTGATGGCAGGGGGCTCTGCCCGCTCCACCGGGCGGACCCTCCGGCAGCACGGGCCCCGGCTCTCAGTCCTCCGGCCGAAGGAGCCTGACGATCGTATCCGCGACCTCTGTGGCCCTCTTCACCGCCCGCTCGTCCTTCAAGACGTCCCCCGGCGCGTAGCCCCTGCCGCAGACGTAGCCGAGGTACGAGAACTCGTGAGCGTTCAGGAACCCCTCCATCGTCTCGAGGGAGCGTTCGCCCCCCCGGTCGGCGTAGACGGCGACGGCCACCGCACTACGGCCGGCAAGCCGTCTGTCGTGGAAGAGGGAGTAGGTCCGGTCGATCAGGTTCTTCGTCTGGCCGTTGATGTCGTAGTAGTAGGTCGGGGCACCGATGACCAGCACCTCGCAGTCGATCATCTTCTGCGCCACAGAGCCCCAATCGTCGTCCTCCGTCACACACCACTTCGCCTCCCTGCAGGCCTCGCACCCGGTGCAGGGCCGGATATCCATATCGGCAAGCGAGAGGTATTCGGTCTCGATGCCCGCCTCACGGACCCGGTCGAGGATGGCGTTGACGAGCAGCGCGGTGTTGCCGTTCTTCCGCATGCTTCCGGAGATACCAAGAACGTTCATAACCTAGTGCTCGTTCCCCTCGTTCTTGATTCTTGTGATCCGGGCAGCGAGGCCGAGGCCCCGGAAGCGTGCGAGAACCTCCGGGACCGGGTCGCCGGGGCGGTAGAAGAGGTGTGAGGGGCAGGCGCAGTCGCTGCACCCGAACCCGGGGACGTACACCCCGCCGAAAGCACGGGCGAGGGCGCACTCGCAGTCCCGGTCTGTGGCGGCGGTGACGACGGCGGCGAGGGTGACATGCGGGGAAAGAAGGAGGTAGTCGATGTGCCACCGGGCCGGGCGGTCACGGTTGCGGGCGAGCCTCACGTGCCGGTCGGCCCGGGCAAGCCCGCCGCTCCCCAGCGCCGACCCGATGTAGACGTGCCGGCCGAAAGCAAACTCCCGGAGTCCCAGGGCGCCGACACGGACGACGCAATGGGAGTTATCGAGGATGAGGGCGTAGACACCCTTATCCATAGAAGCGGAGCGCCTCCCGGGCGGCCGCGATGTGTCTATCGCCGCCGTGGGCGACGGGCTCCCCGTGGCCGGGATAGAGTTCCTCGACCGCGAGGGTGCTGAGGCGCTCGATGGATCTTTTGAGCGCCGTGAGATCGCCGCCGGGGAAGTCGTAGCGCCCGAAGGACCCGCCGGTAAAGACAGTGTCGCCTGAGAAGAGCCGCTTCGCTGTCTCGTCATAAAGGCAGATCCCGCCCGGCGTGTGGCCCGGGGTGTGGATGACGCGGAGGTCACCGACCCGGTCGCCGTCGGAAAGGACGGTGTCGGGGACGATCCCGGGCGACCGGGCCCCGAAGTGCATGGCAAGGCTCCGGGTATCGTCGATGAGGCCGGGAGCGTCCGCTTCATGGATGCAGATGACCGGATCACCGCAGAGCCGGGCGATCTCCCTGATATGGGCGATATGGTCATAGTGGGCGTGCGTGATGACGATCGTCTCGATCGTCCCGGCGTGCGGCTCCACGGCCGTCGGGAGAACGCCCGCGTCCACAAGGATGGTTCCGTAAACGAACGAGTTGGCGTAGGTTGTGCCGCTCGCGATCCACCGGACTGGCATGCAGACTAATATGGCTTCCGGACAAATGGTTCTTATGCACACCCTGATCTCTGCATGCCTGCGTGGAGTCCCCCCGGAGGTGGAGACGATCGCCCGTGAGGAGGGTCTCGTCCCGCACCATGCCGCGCGGGCCGTCACCCGTGGACGGATTGTCATTCCAGCAAACCCCGTACGGCCGCACCGGCTCTGCGCCATCGGGGAGGGCTGCAGGGTACGGGTCAACGTGAACGTCGGGACGTCGGGAACCCGGTGCGACGAGGACCTTGAGGTCGAGAAGGCGAAGGCGGCCCTCCGCGAGGGCGCAGACGCGCTGATGGACCTCTCGACCGGCGGAGACCTCGCCCGGATCCGGCGCCGGATCCTCGAGCTCGATACGACCGTCGGGACGGTCCCGATCTACGAGGCGGTCCGGCGTGCGGGGGCTGCCGCGGACGTCGACGCCGACCTGCTGTTTAAGGTTATCCGGGAGCACTGCCGGCAGGGCGTGGACTTCCTGACCCTGCACTGCGGCGTGAACCGCGACGCCCTTGCGTCGCTCCAGACCGACCCCCGGACGATGGGCGTCGTCTCCCGCGGCGGGGCATTCCACGTGGCGATGATGGCCGCGACCGGCGAGGAGAACCCCCTGTATGCCGAGTACGATTACCTGCTCGAGATCCTCTCCGAACACGACGTGGTCGTGAGCCTCGGCGACGGGATGCGGCCGGGGGCGCTCATCGATGCCGGCCGCCTGGCGAAGACGACCGAGTACCTGACGCTCGGGCACCTCGCGAAAAGGGCGCTCGCCGCCGGGGTGCAGCGGATGATCGAGGGGCCGGGGCATATCCCGGCCGACCAGATCGGCTACAACGTCAGGATGCTCAAGGAACTGACCGACGGCGCCCCGCTCTACCTGCTCGGCCCGCTCGTGACCGACGTCGCGCCGGGCTACGACCACGTCGTGGGGGCGATCGGCGGCGTGATCGCCTGCATGCACGGCGCAGACTTCCTCTGCATGGTCTCGCCGAGCGAGCACCTGGCGCTGCCGGACGTCCGCGACATCGTAGAGGGGACGCGGGTGGCGAGGGTCGCGGCGCACGTTGGGAGCCTCTCCCGCGCTACCGGGAACACGAAGAACCGCGAGATCCGGATGGCGGAGGCGCGCCGGGCGCTCGACTGGGAGAAACAGTTCGAGACGGCGCTCGCCCCGGAGGAGGCCCGGCGGATCCACGAACGCGACGGGGAGCTTGAGACCTGCTCGATGTGCGGCGATCTCTGCGCCGTGAAGATGGTGCGGGAGATCCTCAAAGCGCCGCCGGAAGAGCGGATGGAGCATTAAAGCGGATCTCTACCCGCTACCCTGCCCGTTCACGTTCTACGGACCACTTTTTCTTCGATCCAGGCGATGATCTCGTCCCGGCTCCGCCGGTAGGCCGCAAGCACTTTATCCCTGGTCCCGGTGGCCCTGGTCGGGTCCGGGAAGTCGGGGTGGAGCGTCTCCTTCGTCCAGGGGAACATCGGGCAGACACCCCCGGCGCAGGCTGCGAACGCTAGCGAGGTTGAGAAACCCGGAGGGTTTCGAGCGCGATCACGTAGTCCATCTCTTTTCCGTCGAAGAGGCCGAGGTCCTTTGCCCGTTGCCCCGAGATCTCCACCCCGATCTCTTCCATCACCTCCACGGCAAGGGATCGAGGGCGGTCGGGGCTATCCCTGCCGAGCAGACATCGTAGCGGTCGCAGTAGCGGGCGCGGAGGTAGCCCTCTGCCATCTGGGTCCGGGCGGCGTTGTTCGTGCCGATGAAGAGCACATGACCCCTACTACACTGCCCCGGTGAAAAAAAAGTTATCTCAGGTGCGCCCGGCACCGAGGATCCGGACCGCGAGGAGTGCGGCGTTCTCGCCGTTATCGATCCCGACGCAGGCCACCGGGACGCCTCTCGGCATCTGGACGATCGAGAGGAGGGCGTCGATGCCCATCAATTTCCCGCTCACCGGAACGCCGATCACCGGTCGTTTCGTCTTTGAGGCAACCACGCCGGGAAGGGCCGCCGAGAGCCCGGCGATCGCGATGAAGACCCGGGCGTCGCTTCCCTTCACGTACTCGTCCAGTCGGTCGGGGTCACGGTGCGCCGAGATCACCCGGTAGTCGTAGGATAGACCATGCTCCTTTAAGACTCCAAACGCCTTCTCTGCGACGGGACCGTCCGAGGCGGACCCACAGATCACCGCGACGTCAACCATGCTATCTCCTTTCGGTATGCTCCTGCTCCCTCTTTTCTCTGTCGGTATCGCACGGTGGTGAGGTTGATATGAATCTACATCCAAGTTCCTTGCAGGAACTGCGTCTATACCCGACGAGACGATATGGACTGATCCACATGGAAAACGAACCACTCCTGATGATCCCGGGCCCCGTACCCATTCCGCAGCGGGTACGCGCCGCCATGACGCGGCAGGCTATCAACCACCGCGGCCCCGAGTTCGGTGCCGCGTATGCGGAGACTGTCCGGACCTTAAAGACCCTCTTTGGTACAGCAAACGAACTCTACGTCATCAGCGGCTCCGGAAGCGCCGGGATGGAGGCCGGCGTCGCGAACTTCGCACGGGACAAAAAGATTGTCTCGCTTGTCAACGGGAAGTTCGGCGACCGCTTTGCGAAGATCGGTGGACGTTACGGCACCATCACCACTCTCGAATCCGAGTGGGGGACCCCGCTCGACCTCGCGGCTCTCGAGCGCGAACTCGAGGCCGGGGCCGAGGTCGTCACGATGGTCCACAACGAGACGAGCGCCGGGATCAAGAACCCGGCTCCTGAGGTCGCGAAACTCGCCCGGAAGCACGATGCGCTCTTCATCATGGACGGTGTCACCTCCATCGGCGGCGACGATGTCCGGATGGATGAGTGGGGCGTCGATATCGCCGTCGTCGGGTCGCAGAAGTGCCTCGCGGCTCCCGCGGGCCTTGCGGCGATCGCCGTCGGCGACCGCGCCTGGGACCGGATCTCGGAGAAGCGCCCCTTCTACCTCGACATGGCGGCCTACCGCAAGAGCGGGAAGGGCACCCCGATGGAGACCCCCTACACCCCGGCGGTCCCGCTCTTCCTTGCGCTCCACGAGGCCTGCAGGATGATCGAGGAGGAGGGAGTACCCGCCCGTATCGCCCGGCACCGCAGGATGGCCGACGCCGTCCGCGCCGCGGCGAAGGGGTGGGGTGTTGAGCTCTTCCCGACGCTCGACGCACACCACGCCTACTCGAACACCGCGACAGCGATGCGGATCCCCGATGGTCTCACCGACAAGGATTTGCGGGGCACGGTCAAGAAGTTCGGGATCGAGATCGCCGGCGGCCAGGACCACCTCAAGGGCAAGATCTTCCGGATCGGCACCATGGGCGGTGTCGGAGCGCAGGAGATCCTCGCCACCCTTGCGGCCGTTCAGTTCACCCTCAAAAAGTTCGGGTTTGAGGCCGGCGACGGCGTTGAGGCGGCCGCCGGGGTGCTTCTCGGATGAAGATCGGGATCGCCGACACCACGTTTGCCCGGGTCGACATGGGCCGGATCGCCGCCGACGAGATCCGGAGGCACGCGAGCGTGGGGCTGGAACGGTACGTCGTCCCCGGCATCAAAGACCTCCCGGTGGCCTGCAAGAAGCTGATCGAGGAGCGGGGGTGCGACCTCGTCATGGCCCTCGGCATGCCCGGCGGGGCCGCGAAGGACAAGGTCTGCGCCCACGAGGCCTCCCAGGGCCTCATCCTCTGCCAGCTCATGACCAACAAACATGTCATCGAGGTCTTCGTCCACGAGGACGAGGCGAAGGATGCAAAAGAACTCGCCTGGCTGATGGAGCAGCGAACCCGCGAGCACGCGGTGAACGCCGTCCGGCTCGCCCTCCACCCGAAGGAACTCGAGAAACTCGCCGGGACCGGCCAGCGGCAGGGGTTCGAGGACGTCGGGCCGGCACGCCCGTGACGCAAAGAGCGATAATTATCAGTAATCGGTGCGAGTAGTACCACAGGAAGGATTGAGATGACGATAAACCTTGGATTTGTCGTCGCGGAGTTCAACCGCGACATCACCTATATGATGGAGATCGAGGCCCGCGAACATGCCCGTTTCCTCGGGGCGGAGGTGGCCGAGACGTTCTACGTCCCCGGCGCCTACGACATGCCGCTCGCGATCAAGAAGATGCTGACTGAGGGGAAGGTTGACGCGGTCGTCACGATCGGGTGCGTCATCGAGGGCGCCACCCAGCACGACGAGATCGTCGTCCAGCATGCCGCGAGGAAGATCATCGACCTCTCCCTCGAGTACGGCAAACCCGTCTCCCTCGGCATCTCCGGGCCCGGGATGACCCGGATGGAAGCGACCGAGCGTATCGACTACGCCAAGCGTGCCGTCGAGTCGGCCGTGAAGATGGTCCAGCGGTTGGAATGAAAAGCCTCTCAGAGAAGATTGCAGGCATAGCCCCCTCTGCGACGATTGAGATCTCGAACGCGGCAAAGCGGATGGCCGCTGACGGCATTGATGTCATCAGCCTCTCGATAGGGGAGCCGGACTTCGATACCCCGGCGCACATCAAGGAGGCCTGCATCGAGGCCCTCAGAAGGGGTGAGACTCATTACGCCCCGAGCGCCGGGATCCCGGCCCTGACGAACGCGATCGCGGAGAAGCTCGTCCGCGAGAACGGCGTCCCTGTAAAGCCCGACGAGGTGATCGTCACCTGCGGGGCCAAGGACGCCATCTACGAGGCGATGGAGGCCGTGCTGAACCCCACCGACGAGGTGCTCGTCCTCGACCCCTCGTGGGTCTCCTACGAGCCCTGCGCCCGGCTCGCGGGCGCCGGCGTCCGGCACCACGCGCTCTCCACCGAAACGTTCCAGATCGACGATACGCTGCTTGACGCCGTCGGTCCCCGGACGAAGATGATCGTGGTCAACTCCCCCTCGAACCCCTCGGGAGCGGTATTAAACGGGGACTCGCTCCGGATGATCGCCGATATCTGCCGTGACCACGACCTCTTCGCGCTCTCCGACGAGATCTACGAGAAGCTGGTCTACGGCAAAGAGCACGTCTCCCTCGCCTCCCTCCCGGGGATGGCGGAGCGGACGATCACCGTCAACGGGTTCTCGAAGGCCTACGCGATGACCGGGTGGCGGATCGGCTATGCGGCCGCTCCCCGGCCGATCGTCCGGCAGATGGAGAAGGTGCAGCAGCATACCATATCGCACCCGACGACGTTTGCGATGTTCGGGGCGGTCGCCGCAATCGAGGGTCCCCAGGACTGCGTTGAATCGATGCGCCGGGAGTTCGAGCGCCGGCGCGACTACCTCATCCCGGCGCTCCGCGACCTCGGCTATGCCACCGCCCCCGCGGACGGCGCCTTTTACGCCTACGTGAAGGTCGAGGGCGACGACATGGCGGTCGCCCGCTCGTGGCTCCACGATGCCCACGTGGCGGTCACCCCGGGAACCGCATTCGGCACCCCGGGCTGGCTCCGGCTCTCCTACGCGACCTCGATGGAGAGCCTGAAAGAAGTGGTCGGGCGGATTGCGCGGGTCTGAAAGCCCATCTCTTTTCTTTCGAATCCTGATTCGAGGAGCCTGCACGGCGGACCGCTCTGCGATCAGCCGATCGCGAAGGCCCGGAATCGGTCCCGGCACCCTGACGTGTAGCTTGGAGGGACAGAAATGCTATATGGAGGACCGTTGCAGTCCTCATTGTCACAAGGGGGATCGATCACCGCAAATGAAGAACCCCCTGCGGCCCGAAGGCATGAGAGTGTGGGTGATCCGGGTAAATAACCCTTTCTTCGTGCCTCCGTTCACAGAACGAAAGGAGGTAAAGATGCGAAACACAGACATTTCCGGATACCTGGTGCGAGTGCTCTTCGTGCTGCTCGTCGCCGGTATCGCGGTTGCACCCGTACTGGGTGAACAGGGGACGGATGAGGAATCGGACCCTGGCGTTGCCGCACCGGACGAAGGGAGTGCGGTGATAGTTATGACATCTGCCGGCCCCGTCGCCGTGGAGGACCTGGTCCCCCCGTATCCGCCGGGATGGGAGCCGCCGAGATCGCCGGCAGTGCAGGGCGGGTTGTACCCGGCAACCGCCTTCGATCCGGCATCGAACACGCTGATCCTGTATCCTGGCTGGAACCTCGTCTCGACGCCCCTCTGGCTCGCCGACGGGCATGATACCATGATGGCGATCTTCGGTGGGGTGGACACGGCCGCCCACTCGGCTCTCCGGTATAACGGTTCGAGCAGCCATTGGGAGGCGATGGGTCCTCTGGATGAGTTCAGACCGCTCGAGGGGGTATGGATCTACGCAAACGGGTCGTACCGGATTCCCCTCTATCTCAAGCCCGCGCAGGAGCAGACGGCGGCGACAACACACCTCTATTCTGGCTGGAACGTTGTCGGCTTCTGGGACGTGCACCAGGCCTGCGCACGGGACATGCTCCTCCCCCTCGGGAGTGCATGGGCAACGGCAACCGGTTACGATGCGGGAGTGCAGGATTACGAGGTCAGTATGGTTAACGGCGGGACAGGCAGCAGCAGCGACCAGCGCCTGATGTTTCCGGGAAAGGCGTACTGGGTGTACATGACAGCGGAGGAAGACCTGATCCGTTCGTACTACAGGAGTTATTCCTACTGCGCAGAGTGGGTGGGCGACTATCACGGCACGCAGGCCCCCCTCGCCTGGGCCGACGAAGAGGCCGAGGGCTTCTACGACACGCTTGCCGGGTCGAGTTCATGGACCGGCCGGTTCATCAACGGCAACGACGCCGCGATGGAACGGCACTGGAAGGACCCAGCCTTCGGCGGGGTTGATTCGAACTACATCGACAACACGCACCTGGCCTTCTTCGTAGGCCACGGGGGGACGGACGGTTTTGTCTTCGGGACCGCTGCCGACGACTACAACCTGGACTACGACGAGGCGCGCTGGGGCAACACGAAGACCGACTGGATTGTTCTCGGATCGTGCAACACCCTGAATGCATCAACGTGCAGGGAGAACTGGGAAGACGCTTTCGAGGGGCTCCATTCCATATGCGGCTTCGATACCATCGGGGGCACGCATCCGGATATGGGGTGGTATTTTGCGGATCTGCTGATGGAAGGCAAAACCATCTGGGAGGCATGGTACATGGCGACGGACATGTATGTCTTCCCGAACGACGGCAGCCTGCGGACGGCAATTCTCGCCGCGGACATCGACGGAGACCTGAGCACGCCTGACTGCCTCGACGACCATATTTACGGGTACGGGTCGTCGATCAACCCGCCCGGTGATCCGCCAAATTTTCAGTACAAAACAGATTCCTGTAAATTGGAGGTCTAGGTATGGTAGGGAAACAGATTGCAATCGGCTTTACCCTCCTCCTGCTGCTCGTCGCTGGGACGGCACTGATACCTGCGGTGTCTCCGCCGGACGATGAAGTCGGACATGGGGGAATCGAGGTTCTCGGACCGTATGGCGTGCAGAATATCTCTGAGATCGCTTTCGGTACTGCCCTTCCCAAGTATCCCGGGCAGGCCATGGTTTATAAGACGGTCGACACTGCCGTATCGAAGGATGACGCCCTGAAGGTGGCGGAGAAGTTCGGTATGTCCGGACAAATTGAGGAGAGCGGAAGAAGGATAAAACGTTACGTCGTCAAAGATGATCCCTATACGTTCGAGATCGAGACAGAATCCGGGTATATGATCTACACGTGGAATGACCGCTACTCCGGGGTTGACCCCCGGGACGGTCCCGAAAACATCCCGACCGACGAGGAGTGCCGGAAGATCGCCGAATCGTTCCTCACCTCCCACGGGCTCATGCCCGAAGGGGCAGCATATTCGGGTGTATCGCACGGGGAGGGTTTCTTTTCGAATAGTACGGATGGTACATCCATTCAAACATACAAAGACACCTGTGTCCACTTCACCGACACCCTGAGTGGCTATCCCGTGGCTGGAAGCGGGATCTACGTCACGGTCGGCGGGGGTGGCGATGTCCTTAAGGTCGGGAAACGCTGGCGCGACGCCGAACCCTACAAGGACTTCGCGATCCTCTCCCCCGAAGCAGCGATCGAGGAACTCAAGCAGACCGGGGTCGTCACCACGATAGGTTCACCGAAGAAGGCGGTCGTCGAGGAGGTCAAGCTCTGCTACTATGCCAGTCCTCCACGGGATGAGCAACCTTACCTCAAACCGACCTACTACATCCACGGCACCGTGGAGGGGGAAAACGAGACCGGAACCTTCTTCCAGTACGTCCCTGCAGTCCCTGAACTCGGGAAGGGGCTGTACTGACCCCTTTTTCGTGAAACGCTGATACGATGATAAAACAGATTGCAACCGGATTCATTGTCCTCGTGCTGCTCGTTGCCGGGACGACGTTGATACCGGCGGAACATCCGCAGGGGGATGAAGAGGTACACTTGGGGTTTGAGGCAACCGGGTTATATCCCGTGCAGAGTGCCTCTGAGA
>NZ_DAOSET010000033.1:0-24545 GCF_035363275.1 Methanoculleus sp.
AAAGGTAGTGGTTTATTTATTTAAATAAATCTCATGGGGCAATTCATCCCGTACAGAACAATACCATTTTATTTCAACAAAAGTCGATTATACCGTGATGAAAAAGACACAGCAGAAGAACTCAAAGGACGAGACCAAGCCCTGGATGAAATGGGCCTATGTGGGGGTCGCCCTGCTGGTTGCGGTGGCAATGGTGGGTTCCTACCTCGCCCCGATCTTCGGGAGCAGCCAGAAGGCTCAGGCAGGGGATGTGGCACGGGTCGGCTACACCATCCGTGACGGGGACGGGCGCCCTCTCGTCACGACCGACCAGGCTCTCCTCGAAAGCGAATACCAGAAGGGGAACCTGGTCTTCCTGACCCCCAGCCTGGAGATGCTCGTCGGCGGACAGGTCCCGGGTGAGAATGTCGCCCCTGTTCCTATCCTGTACCCCGAGACCAATGGGACCGTAGGCTTCGGCCTGCTGGGGTTTGAGACCAACACCATCGCCGCAGGACTCGTCGGGATGCAGGTCGGCGAGACGAAGGCCATCCGTTTCGCTTACGGGTCGGAAGACCTCGACATCAATTTGAGCAAGGAGGAGGCAGACGAGATCGACCTCAACGTTACGGAGATGGGAGTGGGGGATCTCTTCCTGCGTGAATTCATGATAACGGATGGTATCCCCGTCGGCAATGAGACCAATGCGACCCCAACACTTCGTTTCTGGGAAGTCGCCGGCAAGACAGACGACTCGCTGCTCGTCACGTGCCGCTACGGCAGCGCCGAGATCACGCTCAATGGTATAACCGGGTGACCCCACCCACTATTTTTTATAGTCTCCCCACTTTCTGCCATATATGGCGGTGAACGTGATAACCTTCTACCAGGAAGGGTGTATGGGGTGCGAGGAGCAGACCCCGATCCTTCACGAGACGAAGAACGCTCTCGGGATCGAGATCGAGGAGATCGATGCCGTGAAGAACCCCCGGTACATCAAGGAGTACAACCTCCGGGTGACCCCTACAACCCTCGTGATCGAGGATGGCGAGGTCAGGGAGCGGATGGAGGGGCTCGTCCACCGTGAAGACCTCGAGGCCGCGATCCGGCGGCACCTGCCCTGACTCCCTCTCCTGGCAAGGGGCCGGACCCGGCCCGGCCCTTCACGAGGCATATCGCCGGACACCGGATGCGATCCCGTTCGCGGCCACTCCTGCCGGGCGGTCACCGCCCCTGGTAGCGTCCCTCGAGGTAACCGTAGATCCGCTTTATCCTGCGGGCTACCGTCTTCCAGCCTTCTTTCCTGAGGACCGGACCGTCGCGGAGTTTGATGTGCGATATTCTGATCCGCCGCCCGCCGAAGGTGTAGGGCTCCCCGACGACGAACTCCTCTTCTCCCTCTGCGGTCTGGTAGAGCGGGAGGGTCGTGCGCCCGGTATGGATTGATGCCCTCACCACGACCTGCTCGATCCCCCGGGTCCAGAGGGTCGTCACCTCCTCGGCCGCCGCCCGGCGGACTCTCTTCGCACCGGCCTCGATGCCGGTGACCTCGACCCCGAAGACCTCGTCTCCGCACTCCGCGGCGATATGGTCCCCGAGGCTCACGACCTCGTTTGCAAGCATCTCCACGCTGCAGACCTGTGACTCCGTCTCAAGGCTCACGATCGCCCTGATGGTGAGGACACGGGGTTCGGGGGGCTTTGGAATCCGGTGGACCTGGCCGCACTCACTGCACTGCACCACCAGTTCGACGGCTTCCCGGAGAACCTGGTGTTCACGCTCCTCTTTACAGACGGGGCAGACGATACTAATCATTCATTAGCAATAGAAGCCCTCTCCTAATTAAGCATGAAGGCGAGGGATATCGTGCGGGCACGGGGGCACCCACTGGTCCGGGGGGCCCACCCGACGACGTTTGAAGTGACAAAAGACGAGACGCTGACCGCGACCGGCGACTGCATCATCGGTGTCGCTGCCGACAAGGGTGCCGCCGACCTCGATCCGGGTCTGAAAGCGCTGCTCCGCGACGACCGGGCGGTGCTCACGACCCGTCTCATGGCCGGCGGCGAGACCGTTGAGGTCCGATCGCGAGGGAGCGCGGCGTTGACCCTGGACCATCCCGCAGACCTCGTCTGGCGCCGGAGCGACTTCGTCTCGGACCGGACCGTGGGCATTCGCTCCGATCGCGTCGCGGCCACCCTCCCCCGTGAGTTCATCGAGGCGCTCCGGCGGGGCGAGGAGCTGGTGGTCGAGCTCGAGGCGGAGGTCTTAGAGAACGACGCTCCTGTGAGCGGAGTTTGAGCCCCGTCAGGTGGCGATTGACGACGCTCCTGTGAGCGGAGTTTGAGCCCCGTCAGGTGGCGATTGACGACGCTCCTGTGAGCGGAGTTTGAGCCCCGTCAGGTGCGAGGCAGGAGTTCGCGGATCGTAACGAGTTCTGCGGCAAAGATGGTTATTACCACCCACGTTTTCTCGTCTATCATGATGCAATGCGGATTGTTTGACATCATCTCGAATTTTGAGGATTCAAATCGCGGCCGGCTTCTCCCGGGCTTTTTGTCGATTCTGACCGGGCAGCCGTCGCTCCCGCAGGGCCGACGCTTCCCCTGTCGCCCTTCGCGAAGTTCGCGACAATCACTTCCCCACCTTTGCCGCTTCGCGTATGTACCCCGGGTTGGGATAGGTTTATGCGTTCACGGGGCGGGGGAATGGTTGAGACATGCAACCGTTCGCCCCGGCGCTCGAAGACCTCCTCGAACTCCTGGAGGATCTCGATCGCCGCCTCCGTTCTCTTCAGGCGGGTGTAGGGCCGGCTCCTGCGGGAGACCTGCTTCTGCAGAAGTCGGACCTTGCCGAGATCAACGATCTTGTCGATGCACTGATCGCCGGCATCCGGAGCATCGATGCCGGGTGTCGACGATACCGGGACCGCTTCCTCCACCTCCCGGTCGGGTGCCTCTGCACCGGGTCAGAAGGCATCATTCTGGAGGCAAACCGGGCGGCGGCCGCTCTCTTCGGCCTTACTCCTGATCGCCTGCAGGGGGGACGCCTGCAGGCGTATCTCCACCCCGGCTGTATCCCGGTCTTCCGGTCGGTGGTTGAAGCGCTCACGCGGGGCGAAGAGCTCCCGGTGCAGGAGTTGCTGTTTGCTAGATCCGACGGCAGCACCTTCCCCGCTGCCGTGGCGGCTTCGGCCGTGCGCGACCCTGGTGCCGTGGCGGCCGAGTTCCTCTGGGTCGTCACTACATCCGGGAGGAAGAGGGTTGAAGAGGCCCTCCGGGAGAGCGAAGAGCGCTACCGTGAGCTGACCGAAAACATCAGCGATGCCTTCCTCGCCCTGGACCACGACGCCCGGGTTGTCTCATGGAACCGGGCGGCGTCTCTCCTCTCGGGCCGCCCCGCGGAGGAGGTCATCGGAAAGAGCATCTACGATCTCTTCCCGGAACTCCGGACCGAGGATGTTACCGGGTTCCTCGGGGAGGTCATGGAGGCCGGCAGGGCCGGCGTGAGCGAATACCGGCTCCCTCTCCGTGGGATGGAGCACACCTTTGAGGTGCGCGCCATCCCCACCTGCGAGGGTGTCTCCATCTATCTCAGGGACATCTCGGACCGCCGGAGAGCTGAGCAGGCTCTCCGGAGGAGCGAGGAGGAGTACCGGGCGGTCGTGGAGAGCCAGACCGAGCTGATCTACCGCTGGCTCCCCGACGGTATCATCACCTTCGCGAACGACGCCTACTGCCGCTTCATCGGCATCCCGTGTGGGAACCTGCTCGGGCGGCGGTATGCCCCCACCGTCCCGGCCGAAGACCAGGCCAGAATCCGGCAGACCCATGCGTCCCTCACCCCCGATCACCCCGCCACCACGGTCGAGCATCGGGTGGTCATGCCGGACGGCAGGGTCCGGTGGCAGCAGTGGACTGATACGGCGTTCTTCGATGAAGAGGGCTCCATCGTCGAGTATCAGTCGGTAGGGCGGGACATCACCGATGCGCGGATGGCGAGCGAGGCGCTCCTCCTCGCGAACAAGAAACTTAACCTGCTCTCGGACGTGACCCGCCACGACATCTTGAACCTGCTCAACGTGATCTCGGGGTACCTCGGCCTCTCCCGTGAGCTGACGGACGACCCGGAACTGCAGGGGTATTACCGGAAAGAGGAGGAGGCCATCCAGGGTATCCAGCGCTACATGGCTTTCACCCGGGACTACCGGGATATCGGTGCGGCCGCTCCCATCTGGCAGAACGTATCGCGGATCGCCCGTGAGGCGATGACGGGGCTCGATATGGACGAGGTTGCCGTCGAGATGCAGACCGGCGATCTCGACGTGTATGCCGATCCCCTCATCATCCGGGTCTTTGCAAACCTCATCGATAACTCGCTCCGGCACGGTAAGGACGTTACCCGGATACACATCTTCTCGGAGGAGTCTGACCGGGGGATCAGCATCACCTACGAAGACGATGGTATCGGTATCCCTCACGCTGAAAAAGAGAGGATATTCAAGCGTGGTTTGGGGCGGCAGACCGGGTTCGGGCTCTTCCTCGCCCGGGAGATTCTGGCAATCACGGACCTCTCCATACGCGAGACCGGCGAGCCCGGAAAAGGTGCGCGGTTCGAGATAAGCGTCCCGCCGGGGTTCTACAGGTTCAGCGGTCGCGGCCGAGCTCCGTGAGTTTCATCTCGGCCGCGCCGAGGAGGTCTTCGCACTGCTTCACCAGGAGCGCGCCCCGCTCGTAGATGGCGATGCTCTCCTCCAGGTTCGTATCGCCGTCTTCCAGTCTTCGGACAATCTTTCGGAGTTCCTCAAGCATCTCTTCAAAGGTCTCTGTCATACGTTATCTCCTCCACGACGGCCCGGCACCGCCCGTCCTTCATCCTCAGCACCACATGGTCGCCCGGTCCGAGGTCTCCGGCACTCCTTGCGATCTTCCCCTCCGACTCGACGATGCAGTAGCCCCGGTCCAGGACGGCAAGCGGGTTTCTCCCCACCAGGTCCGCACGGGCCTCGGCAAGTGCGAACCGTTCCCGCTGTACCCGGGCGAGAGCCGCCCGGCGGAGCAGTTCCTCGTGATCGGCGAGGTGCTGCATCCGCTCATGGAGCCGGCGGACGAGCCGCCGGGGGTGCATGCGCTCCCGCAGGTCTTCGACCTCGCTTCGTGCGGCGCAGAGGTGATGGAGGAGGAGCGCTCCCATCCTCTCCTCATACCCGCAGAGTTCCCGGAGCACCTCGCGGCGTTCGGGCACAGCCCGTTCCGCCGCTGCCGACGGCGTCGGGGTCCGGAGGTCCGCGGCGAAGTCGCAGAGGGCGGTATCCACCTCGTGCCCGACGGCGCTGATCACCGGCGTCGCACATCCGGCAACGGCCCGCACAACGTCCGGGTGGTTGAAAGGGAAGAGGTCCTCGAAACTCCCTCCCCCACGCCCGACGATGATCACGTCCACGAGTCCGTCGACCCGACGGATCGCTTCCGCGATCTCGGTGTGCGCCCCTTCGCCCTGGACGGTCGTCGGGGAGAGGATCACCTCGGTCGGATACCGGCGGGATATGACCGAGAGGATATCCTTCAATGCCGCGCCGGTCGGGGAGGTGACCACGCCGATCCGGTGCGGGAAGGCGGGCAGGGGCCGTTTCCGTTCGGGAGCAAAGAGTCCCTCGGCGTCGAGTTCCTGCTTCCAGCGCTCGACCATGAGGTGGCGCTCACCCGCGCCCGCCGGGAGCATCTCCCGGACGATCAACTGGTACCTGCCGTGAGGCTCGTAGACCTCCACGGACCCCCAGGCGAGGACGTCCATGCCGTCTCTCGGCGTAAAGCGGAGCCCGGATGCGGAGGTGCGCCACATGACGCAGTTGATCACCGCAGTGTTCCTCCCGCTCCGTTCCGAGAGCGAGAAGTAGCGGTGGCCGGAGGCATGGTTCTTGTAGTTGGTCACCTCCCCCCGCACCCAGATCTGGTGCAGGTGGGTGTCGTCGAGGAGGTCGCAGATGAGCCTCGAGACCTCCGAGACCCCGAGGATCAGGGTGCCGAATCGATCCGGACTTGTGGAAGGACCGCTCAACATCATCAAAATCTATTAGGCCGATGGTTTATATCAACTAGTGTTATGGGTCGTTTCGCCGTCTCGACAATGTTCTTCCACGAGTACCCGTGCGGCTACATCTTTGACTACATCGCCGAGTCCGGGCTCGACAGTCTCGAGTTCTGGGTCGAGACGCCGCACTTCTGGCTTCGTGATCGCCCGGAAGACGAACTCGTAGGGTGCATCGCCGATCACCCGGGTCTCTCGCCGATCACCGTCCACGCCCCGACGCTGGACCTGAACCCCTGCTCTATCAATCCGAGGGTAGCCGAGATATCGGTCGAGTACACCCTCGAGGCCGTCCGGATGGCGGACCGGATGGGCGCCGCCGTGGTCACCGTCCATCCCGGCCGGCGGACGGCGAAACGGCACCCGAGCGCCTACGACTACCGGCGGTTCGACGACTACATCGCCCAGCTCCGTGAGGTCGCAGGGGAGACGCAGGTGAAGGTCGCGATCGAGAACCTGGAGCCCCGGGTCAACGCTATGCTCTATACGCCGGAGGATATGGCCGAGGTGCTCGAACGGGAACCCTGGCTCTGGTTCACGCTCGATATGGGACACGCCATGATGACGTCCTCTCGCGAGGTGGACCGATTTATCGACCTCTGTATGGAGCGGATGGTGAACGTCCATGTCAGTGCACTCGGCGAGAACGGGCGGCCCCACCACCCCGTCCACGACGATCCGGGAGCGTTGCGCGTGCTTACGGAACTTGCCGACCGGGGCTACGGCGGATACCTCACCCTGGAACTCGAAGACATGGTCTTCCCGGGGACTCTCTCGTCCGAAGAGAAGGTCGTGCTCTTGATGCAGGAATCGGAGGCATTACAAGGGATATTTTCCTGAAGCGCTGGGTTTATAACTTCTGCCCGCATTATAATTGATGTATCCGAAACATAACCGGATATCAGATGCTGCCGCTGGATGCGGCGTGGAGTAAATGGCAATCGTAGACCTTGCAACTATAGAGATCATACTACTTTTCATCAGTCTGTTTCTCTCGGGCTTCTTCTCCAGTTCGGAAGTCGCCCTTATATCGATAACCCGGGCAAAAGTACACGCACTCTTAAACCAGGGTCGGAAGGGAGCGAAAGCGCTCGATGCGCTGAAGCGGTCGACCGATAGGATAGAGCTCACCACCCTGATCGGGAATACCGTTGCGAACGTCGCCGTAGCGGTGCTCGCGACTGCGATCGCCATCGGCACATACGGCAACGCCGGTATTGTCATGGCGTTCGGCGTCACGGTGCTCCTGATCCTGATGTTCGGCGAGATCGGGCCGAAGATGTACGCATCCCGGCACACCGAGGACCTCGCCCTCCGTGTCGCCCGGCCCATCCTCTACCTCTCGACGGTGCTCTACCCGGTGCTCTGGGTCTCGGATCGGATCAAGCAGCAGTTTGCCTTCAGGCCCGGCGTGGCCGAGCCGGTCGTCACCGAAGAGGAGATCAAGGAGTGGATCGACGTCGGTGAGGAGGAGGGGACGATCGAGGAGGAGGAGCGGGATATGCTCTACTCCGTGCTGCGCTTCGGCGATACGACGGTTCGCGAGGTGATGACGCCGCGTGTCGACGTCGTTATGATCGAGGATACGAGTTCGCTCGAGAACGCCCTCTCCGTCTTCAACGAGACGGGTTTTTCCCGGATTCCGGTCTACCATGAGCGAATCGACAACGTCATCGGGCTCCTGAACATCAAGGATCTCTTTGCGGCGGTCTTCCGCCAGCAGACGAGCGCGACGATCAGGGATCTGATGTACGAACCTTACTTTGTCCCCGAGAGCAAGAAGATCGACGAGCTTTTAAAGGAACTTCAGGTAAAGAAGCAGCACATGGCGGTCGTCCTCGATGAGTACGGGTCGTTTGCCGGGATCGTCACGGTCGAGGATATGCTCGAAGAACTGGTCGGTGAGATCATGGACGAGTTCGACGAGGAGGAGCCTGAGGTGCAGCGGATCGAAGAAGGCGTCTACGTGGTCGACGCGCGGGCGTGGGTGGAACACCTCAACGAGGACCTGGATCTCAACCTCCCGGTGATGGATTCGTACGAGAGCATCGGCGGTCTTGTTATCGACCGGTTGGGACATATTCCACGCCGCGGTGAGGTGGTCAAGATCGAGGAGAGCAACATCACGCTGGTGGTGATGCAGATGCGGGGTCGAAGAATTGTCAAAGTAAAGATGATCATCACGCCGGCGGAAGCAAGGTAAGAGCCGGGGAGTTTGAGACGTATGGATCCAGAAAGACCTGTTCACAAAAAACGGATTGCAGTGCTCGCCTCCGGCAGGGGGTCGAATTTTCAGGCAGTCATCGACGCCATCGCGGCCGGGGAGATCCCGGCGGTCTGCGTCGGCCTCATCACCGACAACCCCGGATCTCACGCGATCGAGCGGGCGAAAGCCGCCGGTATCCCGGCGGTAATCGTCGAGTATGCGCGCTTCCCGTCGAAGGCCGCCTACGAGGAGGCACTCCTTGCTGCGATGCGGGGCTGCCGCGCGGACCTCTTTGTCCTCGCCGGCTACATGCGGATCCTCGGGAGCGGAATTGTCCACGCGTTCTCGGGCCGGATGATGAACATCCATCCGGCCCTGCTCCCGGCGTTTGCCGGGCTGCATGCGCAGCGGCAGGCGATCGAGTACGGGGTGAAGGTCGCGGGCTGCACCGTCCACCTCGTCGACGAGGGGACCGACACCGGCCCCATCGTCATCCAGCGGTGCGTCCCGGTCCTCCCGGACGACGATGAATCTGCGCTCGCCGACCGGATCCTCGTCGAGGAGCACAAAGCCCTCCCGCTCGCCGTGAAACTCTTCTGTGAGGATCGCCTGGAGGTTGCTGGTCGGCGGGTGTGGGTCCGCTGAATCCGGGCATCAAACCCTTATATATCCTCGCGCCTCCAACCTCAAAAGCCACCACTCGATAGAACGGATCGCACCATGGCAGATGTTACACGAAAATCCGGCTCCCGAAGACTTGCCCGCGAGAGGATCGCTATCCTCTTTACGCGGGCTGCAGAGTTCTACCCGGAAAACCCCGCCTGGAGCAACCGGTGCGTGGAACTGGCCCGAAAGATCGGGATGCGCCACCGGGTGCGGATAGAACGGCCGCTGAAACGCCGGTTCTGCCGTCGGTGCAGTGCCTACCTGGTCCCGGGATCGAACGCCCGGGTCAGGATCCACCGGGGCCGCGTGATCGTCACCTGCCTTACCTGCGGACACCGATCACGGTATCCGGTCGGGAGGCCTCAAGTATGAGCAGAGAATCGTTTCAGGATCTCAAGCCCACCATATGGGTGGGAAAGCGTGGTATTACGAATGTCATGATCGACGAGATCCGGCGCCAGTTAAAAGATCGCAAGACTGTCAAGGTCAGGTGGCTCCGGAACACCGAAGTCGATCCTGAGGAGATAGCAGCATCGGCCGGTGCGGTTCTCCTCGAAGTCCGGGGGCGGACACTCGTTCTCGCGGAGCGGCGGAGTCGCTCCACCGGACGGGATTCTCGAAATATATAAAACATCCCCGGACGAATATGTAAAGACTGTTAGCGATAGTGAGGTTCATCTATGACGACTGTATACGACATCCCTGCCGATATCTTCATCCGGCAGGTGGCAGAAGAACTCAAGAAAAACCCGCAGATTCAGCCCCCCGATTGGGCCGCTTTTGCGAAGACGGGGGTACACAAAGAGATGCCTCCCGAGAACGAAGACTGGTGGTATGTGCGTACGGCGTCGGTTTTCCGGCGTGTCTACACCGACGGGCCGGTTGGGACCCAGAGAATGCGCTCGATCTACGGCGGCAAGCGTAACCGGGGCCCGGCCCCATCGCAGTTCCGGCGGGGAAGCGGTTCGGTCATCAGAAAGATTCTTCAGCAGCTTGAAGCGGCCGGATTCGTCTCCCACGGGAGTGCAGGACGTACAGTCACCGCAGCAGGCAGATCGTTCCTCGACAACGCCGCAAACGGTCTGAAGGCCCAGGTTGTCGAGGGTTCGCCGGGCCTTGCGAAGTACTGATCCCCGGAGGTATGACTGATGGTAGATGACGAACTCGCAGAACTCCGCCGCCGGAAGATGCAGCAGATGCAACGGCAGGCGATGGATCAGCAGACGATGGAAGACGAGGCGGAACGCCAGCGGCAGCTCGACTCACAGATCCGTGTCGCACTCATGGAGATCCTTGAACCTGAAGCGAGGGAGAGGCTGAATACCATCAAGTTGACCCGGCCGGAGTTTGCAAAAGCGGTCGAGCAGCAACTGGTGATGCTGGCCCAGAGCGGCAGAGTCCGGCAACGGATCACTGACGATCAGTTAAAAGGCCTGCTTGCCCAGTTGACCCCATCTAAGAAAGAGTTCAGGATCACGCGGAAGTAATGAAAGCAGGTGTGCTCTTCTCGGGAGGAAAAGACAGCGCGCTCGCGGCGCTCATGCTTGCGCGCGACTACGGCGTGGAACTGAATACCTGTGTATTCGATCCCGACCGTGACGTCCCCGCGGTGCGGGCGGCAGCGGCCGCTCTCTCCCTCCCTTTCAAGAGAAGGGTGCTCGGGCAAGACCTCCTCGAGGAGGCTGTCGACCTGCTTCTCTCGTGCGGTTACCCGAACGATGCGATAACGATGATTCACCGGAGAGCGGTCGAGACCCTCCTCGCTGAGTATTCGGTGGTCGCCGACGGCACCCGCCGGGAAGACCGGGTCCCCCGGCTCGAGCGGTCCGAGGTGCAGCACCTGGAGATGACCACCGGCTGCTCCTACGTTCGGCCGCTCCTTGGCTACGGAAAACCCGAGGTCGAACGCCTCGCAGGAAGACTGCTCGTGGTACGATACGGGGAGACCGGAAGCATCGGGAACGGTGACTACGAAGAGGAGCTCCGTTGCGCGGTTCGCGCCCGTGGTATCGATCCGGCGTTGTTCTTCCCCTCCGGCCACCTGCAGTCGCTGGTGGTCGGCAAGAGGGAGACCTGAAGTATGCGAGAGTGAGAGTTATGAGCAAGTTGATGAAAGGCCGGAAGATCCGGCTGGCAAAGGCATGCGAGCAGAACCGCCGCGTGCCGGCATGGGTGATGATCAGGACCAACCGTGCAGTTGCGTCGCATCCGAAGCGGCGCAACTGGAGACGGAGTTCCCTGAAGGTGTAAGGTTATGGCAGAGGCATTGAAAGAACATATCTATATCATCCCGCTCCGCGATGTGAAGCGCGCGCCCCGGTGGAAGAGGGGCAACACCGCTGTCAAGGATATCCGGGCGTTCCTCGAACGACACATGAAGAGCGAGGATGTCAAGCTGGATAAGAGCATCAACGAGAAGGTCTGGGAGAACGGCAGTTCTAAGCCCCCGAGAAAGATTCGCGTCCGCGCGATGAAGTTCGAGGACGGGCAGGTCCAGGCCGAGCTCGCCGAGGAGTGAAATGACAGGGACGATCGATCTAACCGGCGATCCGAACATCGGTATCTACACCCGCGTCTTTGAAGACATAGCGGTTGTGTACCCCGGGGCTCCCCGGGAGTTCACCGAGGCCCTCGAACGAGAACTCGAGGTCGAGATCGTGAACACCCTCATCCAGGGAAGCAACATCATCGGCTCGCTCGTTGCGGGAAACAGCCAGGGCCTGGTCGTCAGTGATCTTGCCACCGCTGAGGAAGTGGCGGCCCTCGAGGAGTACCGTGAGGTATTCCTGCTTGGAGGGTCTATGAACGCGGCGGGCAACGTGATTCTCGCCAACGACTATGTTGCCGCCGTCCATCCCGATATGGAGATCGATGTCGCCGAAGAGATCGGGTCGTTCCTCTCTGTGCCGATAGTCCGGCTCTCGCTTGGAGGCATCAAAACCGTCGGCATGGCCGGGTATGCGACGAACAAGGGTCTCCTCGTCCACCCGAGAGCCAATGATACGGAGATTGCCGCCCTTGAACGGGTCGTCGACCTTCCTATCGGCCTCGGTTCGGTCAACATGGGGAGCGGCCTCGTGGGCACCGGGCTCCTTGCCAACAGCAAGGGGTACATCGCGGGTTCCGCTACGAGCGGGTTTGAACTGGGACGAATTGAAGAAGTCTTTGGATTTTTGGAGTGAGTTATGGAGAACCAGACGTTTGAAGTTGTGGGTGCGTGTAAGATCAACAACGAGTGGAAACCGTACCGAAAGGTCATCGGGGCCCCGAACGAGAATCAGGCTAAAGAAAGGATTCTCACTGATATCGGGAGCAAACACCGCCTGAAGAGAAGTTATATCACCATCGAGTCGGTTAACGTAGTAGCTGGTGAATGACGTGGACCAGGCAGATCCTCGGGAGATACAGACCCTCCAGATGTACTTAAACGAGTACGGGCAGCAGATAGAGATCCTGACGCAACAACTCGGGATGATCGAGCAGCAGCGCCTTGAGGCTGCCGCCGCCACCGAGACCCTCCGGGCTATCCCGGAGAGCAAGGACGGTATTGTTCTTCTCCCTGTCGGAGGCGGGGCGCTTCTCCGGGTGAAGGTGCTCGATGCCGGGCACGTCCTGGTGAACATTGGGGCCGATGTCTCTGTCGAGCGGGCCACTGCGGATGCGGTGGAGTATCTCGAGGATCGGATGACTGAACTTGAGGCGCTGGGGAAGAAAGTCGCAGGTTCGGTCGAGCAGTTGCAGGGGCAGGCAACGGAGATCTCCCGGCGCCTCGAGGCGGCCTACCGGGGGACCCGGCAGGCGCAGGCAGGCCAGGGCGGAAGTTGATAATGTTTGATTCCTTAAAGAAAAAACTTCAGAATATCAGGACCAAATTCACCTCGAATATCGAGGAGGCTGCCGGAACCGAACCAGGGACGCCGGTTGCTGAAGAATTTGAGGACGTTCTGGCTGCAGAGCCCGTCTCCGAGCCCTCCCCCCCTGTCCCGTACGAACCCCCGGTCTCCGAGGAAGCAACCCCGGAGGAGCGGGAGAAACCTACGTTTTTCAACAGGTTAAAGGTCCTTGTCCGGGAGCGGGAGGTCCTTCTCCAGGAGAAGGATGTCGAGGAGCCACTCTTCGAACTTGAGATGGTCCTGCTCGAGAACGACGTCGCGCTCCCGGTCACGGACGAGATCATCGCCCGTATGAGGAGCGACCTCGTGGGCCAGCACCGGAAGATCGGCTCCTCGGTCGATGACCTGGTCACCTCCACCCTGCGCTCTGCGCTCTGCGGGGTGCTCGGCGAGGGCCTCGACCTCTCGCGCTACATCCGGGAGCATGAGCGGCCCGTGAAGATCCTCTTCACCGGCGTGAACGGGACCGGGAAGACGACGACGGTCGCGAAGGTCGGCCATTACCTCCAGAAAAACGGCTTTACGGTCGTGATCGGCGCAGGAGACACCTTCCGTGCGGGGGCGATCGAGCAGATAAGGACTCATGCCGACCGTCTCGGGATCAAGACGATCCAGCACCAGGCGGGCGCAGATCCTTCGGCGGTCCTCTTCGACGCTGTCCAGTACGCAAAGGCGCACGATATCGATGTCGTCCTCGCCGATACGGCCGGCCGGTTCCACAACCGGGCGAACCTCATGAACCAGCTCGAGAAGATACGGCGGGTCATGAAGCCCGACCTCGTCGTCTACGTCGACGAGGCGGTTGCAGGGAACGACGCGGTCATCCGGGCCGACGAGTTCAACAAGGCGGTCGGCACCGATGCGGTCGTCCTGACGAAGGCGGACATGGATCCGAAGGGGGGTGCGGCCATATCGGTTGCGCACACCGTCGGAAAACCGATCCTCTTCCTCGGGACCGGCCAGGGCTACGACGACATCATGCCGTTCTCGCCCCGCGTCATAGTCGACGAACTCCTGGGGGATGAGGCCTGATGCTCGATAACCTCGGCACGTCGTTAAAAGACGCGGTCAAGAAACTCGCCGGCAAGACGGTGATCGACCGGGCCGCCGTCGACGAACTGGTCCGTGACCTCCAGCGGGCACTCCTCCAGGCCGACGTCAACGTCAAGCTCGTGATGCAGCTCTCGCAGGCGATCAAGCAGCGTGCCCTCGAGGAGGAACCCCCGAAAGGGATGGGCGTCCGCGAGCACGTCCTCCGGATCGTCTACCAGGAACTCGTCCGGCTAATGGGGAAACCGGGCGAAGTGGCGCTCGGCCCCCAGACGATCCTGATGGCGGGGCTGCAGGGGAGCGGCAAGACCACGACGACCGCGAAGCTCGCCCGCTACTTCCAGCGCAAAGGCCTGCGGGTCGGCGTGATCTGCGCCGATACCTTCCGGCCGGGCGCCTACGAGCAGTTGAAGACGCTCTGCGACCGGATCAGCGTCCCCTGTTATGGAGATCCGAACGAGAAGGACGCCCTCAAGATCGTCCGCGAGGGCCTCCCGAAGTTCCGCAAGCACTACGAGGTCATCATCATCGACACTCAAGGAAGGCACGCCCTTGAGGAGAACCTGATCGAGGAGATCGTCAACATCAACGAGATCTCGCACGCCGACCACCGGTGGCTCGTCATCGACGCGGCGCTCGGCCAGCAGGCAAGCGAGCAGGCGCGCCGGTTCCATGCGGCGATCGGGATCGACGGCGTCCTCGTGACGAAGATGGACGGCACCGCACGGGGCGGCGGCGCGCTCTCGGCGGTCTCGGAGACCCAGAGCGGGATCGTCTTCATCGGGAGCGGCGAGACGATCGAGGATCTCGAACGGTTCGACCCGGACGGGTTCATCTCCCGGCTGCTCGGTATGGGGGACTTAAAAGCCCTCGTCGAGCGGGCGGAGGAGGCGGTCTCGGCCGAGGATATCGACGTCAACGCCATGCTCAAGGGGAAGTTCACGCTCCGGGACATGTACAAGCAGCTTGAGGCCCTGAATAAGATGGGGCCCCTGAAGCAGATCATGAGCATGCTCCCCCTGGGCGGGATGCAGATACCGGACGACGCTTACGACATCACCAGCACCAAGATGCAGCGCTACAAGGTGATCATGGACTCGATGACGCCTTCGGAGCTTGACGACCCCTCGATGATCGGGAGCTCCCGGGTCCAGCGGATCGCCCGCGGCGCCGGGGTGACGCTCGACGACGTCCGTGACCTCATCAAGTACTACAAGATCATGCAGCGCGCCTTGAAGGGTATGCGCGGCATGGGCGGCGGCAAGTTCAACATGCAGCGCATGATGAAGAAGTTCGGCAGGACCCAGTAGATGAAGCGGTTTGCCGTCGTTGGCCACCTCGCCGCAACGAGCGGCGCATTCAGCCTCAACGATCTACCGGGCAGCGGCGGGAGGATGGACGTCCTCTGCCGCTCTGTCAACTCCTCGTTCTTTCTCTCCCACGATCTCCGGCGCGACGTCGAGTGCTACCTCATCCTCTGCGGGGAGCCCGGGCCCGAGAAGACCATTCTCTTCCGCGGCGGCGAGGTCCGTTACCTCTCGCCGGACGAGCGGAGCAGCGCCGCACTGATCAAGAAGGCGCTCTCGATCCCCTGCGGGGACGAGTTCCGGGAGTCGACACCCGGGGTTTACATCCGCCGCGGCGGGCTCTCCCGGCTCCTTGCCGAGATCCCGTTTGCGGTCCTCGATGAGGCGGGAGAGGATATCCGGACGGCCCCGGCGCTCCCGGAGAACTATCTCCTCTCCGACCACCACAACTTCACGCCGGAGGAGGAGGCCCTGGTCGAGGGGTATCCGCGCTACTCGGTAGGACCGCGGTCGCTGCACGCCGATCATACTATCACCGTCCTCTTAAACGAGATGGACCGGAGGGAATCCGGATGGATATCATTGAAGCGGTAGAAGCAATTCTTGAGTATGGCGAGACCTGCGATCACTGTCTCGGGCGGTTCTTCGGTAAGCGGTCGTTTTCGCTGACGAATGAAGAACGCGGTCGGGCGCTGCGGATCACACGCGAACTTGCGATCAACGAGCCCCACCGGGAACCTGATCACAGGTCCTGCTGGATCTGCGGCGGCGAGTTCTACCATGTCGATGCATGGGCGGCAAAGGTCGTGGAAGCGGTGCAGGATCTAGAGTTCGCGACGTTCCTCGTCGGGACGAGGGTGCCACCGCTTGTGGCCGAGAGCGAGGAGATGGTCTGGAGCGACCTCGGCCTCCGCGATCCCGAGCCGCTGAAGGCCGAGATGAACCGCGAGGTGGGCAAAGCCGTCTCGGCGCTGACGGGCAAGACGGCCGACCTCAAACGTCCCGACATCGTCGTGATCCTGGACCTTGCGGAAGAGACCGTCGAGGTGCAGGTCAACCCGGTCTACTTCACCGGCCGCTACCTGAAGTACGAGCGGGGGATCCCGCAGACCCACTGGGACTGCCGGGCCTGCCGGGGGGCCGGGTGCGAGAAATGCAACTTCACCGGCAAGCAGTACGCGGACTCGGTTGAAGAGCTGATCGGCCGGCCGGTGATCGAGGCCTTCGACGCCGAGAACGCCGTCCTGCACGGTGCCGGCCGGGAAGATATCGACGCCCGGATGCTCGGATCGGGCCGCCCCTTCGTGATGGAGGTTGAGGCCCCGAAGAAGCGGTCGGTGGATCTTGCGGCGCTCCAAGAGGAGATCAACCGGAGCGCCGACGGCAGAGTGGCGGTCCACCTGACCGGATGGGCTAATCGGAAGATGGTGCAAAGCCTTAAGTCCGACAAGGCGCATAAAAAATACAGGATCCTGGTCGAGATCGATGGCCCTGTAGCGTCAGATGAGTTCAGGGCGGCTCTCGATCAGTTAAAAGGTGTAACGATACGGCAGCGCACCCCTACACGGGTGTCACACCGACGGGCAGATTTAGTTCGGGAACGGCAGGTCCTCGATATCGGATGTACGGGCAGGCAAGACGACGGGTACTGGGTCGAAGTCGTCGGTGAAGCGGGCCTCTACATCAAAGAACTGATATCGGGGGACGGCGGCAGAACCCAGCCCAGCCTTGCCCAGATCCTGGGGCACACCGCAAGTGTTGTCAGCCTCGATGTGGTGCTGGTCAAAACAGCGAATGAGTATGGTGAGTAAGCAATGGCACATCACAATGGACCACGCAAGAAGACGCGGTATAAGTTCAAGAAAGACCTCAGAAAGCGCGGTATCCCCCCGGTCACCTCGGTGATTCAGAACTTCGAGATCGGGCAGCGGGTGCATGTTGTGGTCGAACCGAGTGTCCAGAAGGGCATGCCCCACCGGAGATTCCACGGGAAGACCGGCACGGTCATCGGACAGCGCGGACGCGCATGGGTGCTCGAGGTCAGGGATGGAGATACGATAAAACAGGTGATTGCGAGACCGCAACATCTAAAAGCGCAGAAAGTATAAACCTCAACAGTGGTGATTGGCATGAAGGTAAAACGAATCGTGAGCGAAGAGCGGATGCTGCTTCCCGAACTGCGTGATACCCTCCTCTCTGTGGAGGCAGCCCGGCTCGAGTCCGGAGAAGAGATGTCCTACGAACTTCGGAAGAGCATCGAGCATGCCAATCATCTTTTCAAAACACCGGCCGAGAAGGCCCGCGACCTCGTCGACGAGCTCATGAAGCTCGAGAAGATGAAGGACGATATTGCCTACCGCATCGCGAACCTGATGCCGCGAACCCGGGACGAACTCCGCGCAATCTACGCAAAGGAACGGTTCAACCTCACGGCGGATGAACTGGACGAGATCCTCGATCTGGTAATGACTCACTTCTGAACCGCTGGAGTGGCGTCAATGAAGACCGAAAGGAAAGAAGAGAACGCTGTAGTCATCGATATCCTTCCTATGGGGTATTCGAGCGACCAGCGTCCTGTCTACAAGCGCGAACCGGTTGTCCTTGCCGTCGGCATGGACCAGTTCAAGCTGCTCGAGCTCGTTCCGAAGGCGGGTGCGGATATTCAGGTCTATGACCGCGTCTACATCGGTGATGCGGAGCGGGACAAGATCGAGCGCGTCAAGCGGCGGCTGAACTACACGGACCTGACGGCGACCGCGAAACTGGAACTGCCGTTCGTGATCGAGCAGATCGTCCGCGAGAACGAATCTCGGTTCGTCGACTTCTTCAATAAGTCCATCTCCATCACGCCGAAGTTCCACATGCTGCACCTGCTCCCCGGCATCGGGAAGAAGCTTATGTGGGAGATCATCGAGCAGCGGGAGAAGAAACCGTTCGAGACCTTCGCCGACATCTCCGCGCGTATCAAGTCGCTTCCGCACCCGGATCGGATGATCGTCAGCCGGATCCTGCGCGAGATCGAAGACCCGGACGAGAAGTATCATATCTTCACATCGAGATGAGCGCTCCGAGGGATCAGCATTTTCTCGTCGACAAAAGGGCCGTCGAGAGGATTGCCGGCTTTGTTGATGTCTCCGGTCGGAGGGTGCTTGAGATAGGACCCGGTGAAGGGGTCCTCACCCGCGCCCTCCTTGACCGTGGTGCACACGTCAGTGCGGTAGAGATCGATCCGGCTCTTGTAGAAGAACTTGAGCTGGCCTTCGCCGACGAGATCGAGGAAGGCCGTCTTGAGATCGTCCTTGGCGACGCGAAGAAGGTGGATATCCCGCCGTTTGATATCGTCGTCGCAAACCTCCCTTACTCCGTTTCTTCAAAGATCACGTTCCGGCTGCTCGCGATCGGGTTTGAGGTCGCGGTCCTGATGTATCAGAAGGAGTTTGCCCAGCGGATGGTCGCTCCGCCGGGGACGCCGAACGTCGGCCGGCTCTCGGTGATGGTGCAGACCTATGCTTCCGTAAAGCCGCTGCTCGAACTCTCGCCCTCCTCCTTCCGCCCGAGACCCCGGGTCCGCTCCTGGGTGGTCCGGCTCACTCCCCACGAGCCGCCGTATCCCATCGCCGACCGGAAGGGTTACGCCGATGTCGTCCGGGTGCTCTTCTCCCACCGGCGAAAGACCGTCCGGAAGGGGCTCCGGAGCGGCAAGGATACGTTCGCGCCCGAGGCGATCGAGCGAGCGATCGCGGACCTGCCCGACGACCTCCTGCAGCGGCGGCCCGAAGACCTGACGCTTGAGGAGTTCGCGCTGATCGCAAACATGCTCGCCGGGTGCTAGAGGATGCTCCCTGACCAGGTCTACCCCCCGGCCGAGGACTCATTTCTCCTCCTCCGGGCGGCGCTCCGGGAGGTCTGCGAGACCGACCGGGTGCTCGAAGTCGGGACCGGGAGCGGCTACGTCGCGGCCGGGCTTCTCGGCAGGGCGGCGGCGGTCGTCGCGACCGACATCAACCCCCACGCTGTGGCGTGCGCCCGCTCGCGCGGGGTCGCGGCAATCCGGACCGATCTCTTATCGGGCCTCTCCGGCCCCTTCGACCTCATCCTCTTCAACCCGCCCTACCTTCCGACGGCTCCCGAGGAGCGAATTAGCGACTGGCTGGAGTATGCCCTCGACGGCGGGCCGACGGGGAGGGTGACGATCGAGAGGTTCGTCGCGGATGTCGGGCGAGTGCTCTCGCCCTTCGGGAGGGTCCTCCTCCTGGTCTCCTCGCTGACCGGAGTTGACGAAGTCCGTGGACTCTTCGCCCGGGCGGGGTTCGTCTCGTTCATAGTCGACGAGGAGCGGGTCGAGAATGAGATCCTCTACGTCCTCCAGGCGATGCGGGACCTCTGCCGGATTGGGGCGTGAGGCTCGCAGATCGCGGTCTCGCGCAAAGTCTGTAAAACGCCCTTCTCTCTTTCATGACTCTGTGTGAGTGACGACCCGGCTCAGATGGCTTGATGCCCGGTAAAAAGAGCAGTGGGTCCTCCCTTCACACCGTCGAGGGCCTCTCGAACACCTCCTCAAACTCAAAGCGCGCGAACTCCGCGAACGGTGCATCCAATATCACCGCCGCGAGATCCTCTTTTGCCACGGCGAACGCGCCGGCATCCGGGTACGCGATGAAGGTGTACTCGGTGGTGCCCCGGTACTCCTCCGAGACGGACGCCGACTGCATGAGCGCGATCATCTCGGGCGTGCCGATGGTTCTCTCCTCCTTCCGGTAACCGTCGAGGAGGGCGAGCAGGTTCCGGTAGCGGTAGTCCTCGGGCCTGACCTCGGCGTGGTAGCCGTCCACCCGCTCGACGGCGGAGGGATAGACGCCCCGGTAGAGGTAGAAGTTGTTCGCGATCAAGAGGCAGTCGTCCGGCTCGACGACGCCCGGCCCTCGCACCGCGCCGCCGTAGGAGTCCGTCTCGAAGGCCGCCGGGATGCTTCCCGTCCCGTTCCCGTAGGGAGCCGAGACCCCTGCGTTGTTCCCGCCGGTCCTGGTCCCGTTCGCCTTCTCCCAGTAGGCCCACGCCCCGGCAACGTCGCTCTCGCTCCTGAGCGCATCCATGAAGAGGAAGTTGGTGGGCACGAGGTCGGTCGCGTTCCAGTCCGGGATCGACGGCGACGAGTGGGGGACGAGCACCAGGCCGTCCTCGTTCATGCCGTTGAACGTCCCGATGAACCCGGGCCAGTCTATCCCGACCGTGCGTTTCGCGCCCGGACCCGGGTCGGTCGCGATGACGAGCAGGCTGTTCACCGTGACCTTCCGCAGGTCGTTCTCGCCGTCCATGTTCTTGCCGTGGATCACGCCGCCGGCAAGTTCCTCGTTTGCTGTCAGGTTGCCCCAGGCGATCGCGCTCGTGCAGAGGTGCGGCGACACGCCGGCGTCACCCGTAGTGGCGAGGTTTATGCCGAGATCGCCCATCCTGAGGCCGTAGAGTTTGTAGTAAAGCATGAAATCGTAGGTATTCTCGGCAAGGAGGTCGTAGCGGGTGAGGTTCCGCGAGAGCGACGGGATATAGAGGTCCGTGCCGCCTGCGTTCATCCCGGCGAGCATGGCGTCGAGCTCGGCCATATATTTCGGATTTGCCGGTGCCATGTGCTCCTCTATGTAGGGGATGAAGAGGTCTTCGTACTCGACGGGCGACTGCATGAACGACTCGATCAGGACGTAGTCGATCCAGTCCCGGATCTGCGGGCCGCAGAGGTAGCCATAGGCATACGCCCGCTCTTCCGGCGTTCCCCATACCTGGAGAACGTGACAGCCCTTCTGGACCGTGAGCCTTCCGCCGCCGCTGCCGACGGCAATCTCCCGATCATCGTCGGGGTAGGGCGTCGGGGCGACGAGAGTTATATCAACCCCGGTCGCGGCATTCTCGGGCGTAACGGCGACTCCGACGGGGGTAAGGTGCGATGGCGTGCAGTACCACCCGGTTGGGTCGCGATAGTCAAGGTGATCTATCCGGCCGTTATCATCCGTATCCGCCCAGGCATAGACGGTGTAGTTGCCCGGAGGAAGCCCGGAGATGACGTACTCCCCCGGCGCGTCGAGCGCGGCAAAGCCGCTGACGTACTGCGAGCGTTCTGGATGCTCCCCTATCTCCATGACCCTGATCTCCGACGCCGAATATGCTGCGGCGTCGATCGCCGCGATGTAAATCGTTCCTCCCGCGTAATCCCCTGCCACACTCCCGGAGATGGAATCTCCACCAGTCGGGGTGGTGACGTTCGTGCAGCCTGCAGCGGCGATGAGGAGGATCGCCACGCCGAGGATGCACGCGGGCAGGCAAACGCGCAGGAGGCGCTCTGGTACCTGGTTCATTACTTTTTTCTTCCGACATAGGAGGATAAAATCGTATTGAAGTGTTCCTGTGTACGATACATGCCGAAGCGCGAGAATCCTGATGAATTTTGCCGGTTATCGGTTTTTTGGGTCCTGGATGGTTCAAAAGTGAGGGGGCGGAGCGTGATTGCCTGTAGGATCTGCCGGGACGGCCCGTTGCAGAAGGTATGATGACGGGTGGAGGCGATACCTCTCACCTGGAGAACGTGCAGACAGCACGGAGGTGAACATCATGGCACACGCGTGGAATCCGGAAGATTACCACAAGCACTCCTCTACTCAGCAGGCCTGGGCGCATGAACTGATCGGGAAGCTCGATCTATCCGGCGACGAGCGGGTGCTCGACCTCGGCTGCGGCGAAGGAAAGGTGACGGCGGAGATTGCGGCCTGCCTCCCCTCGGGCTCGGTGCTTGGCCTCGACCTCTCTGCCGGGATGATCGCCTTCGCCCGGGAGCGTCTCCCGTCGGAGCGGTATCCGAACCTCCGGTTCGCCGAGGGTGATATGCTCGACCTGCCGTTTGATCGGGAGTTTGATCTGGTCTTCTCGAACGCCGCCCTGCACTGGGTCTCCGACCACCGCAGGGTCTTTGCGGGCATCGTCCGGGCGCTCCGGCCGGGAGGAAGGGTCCTCCTCCAGATGGGCGGGCGAGGGAACGCCGCCCCGGTCTTCGCGGTCGCGGACGAGATGCTCGCGGAGGAGCAGTGGGGGAGGTATTTCAGTGGTTCAGCTCCACAGTACGCCTTCTACGGCCCCGAGGAGGAGCGCAAGCGGCTTGAGGAGGCAGGGCTCACGCCGGTGCGGGTCGAACTGATCGGGAAGGACATGACATTCGATCTGCCGGACGGGCTCATGGGATGGATCCGGACCACCTGGCACCTCTACCTCGACCGGCTGCCCGAAGAGGCCCGGCCGGCGTTCATCGCGGAGGTGGCGAGCCGGTACGTGGCGCGGCACCCCTCGCCCGACGGCCGCATCCGTGTCCCCATGGTGCGCCTCGAGGTCGAGGCGGTCAGCGATACGGGATGACGGTAATTTGACCCCCGGTCACGGCCGGAGGCGGATCGGGGAGTTGGAGGGGGTCCCATCCGGTGTGGTGATAAGGCTCCGGGACACTGCCCTGGCTCCACCAGAGGCCGCACCTGCCCCGGTATACCCCTGGAAGGCTTCTTCGGCATGTCAGCGAGGTGCCGAGCGGGAGGTCCTCAACTGAACGTTCCCCTCATCCGGGTGTTTCCGATAACCCGATTAAGCACCTGAAAAGCCTTGTTTTTAGATTTACTGATTTAAAACCATTTAGAATGTCGGTCAATATTTATTATCTCTCACTTCATATTATAAGTGAGAACTTGACGATGAACAATTCCAACAATCTCCTCACCGAGGGACCGGTCGGAAAAGGCCTTCTGGTAGTGGCTCTTCCGATCATCATCAGTAACCTCCTCGCAAGCATCCTGGAGGTGGTGGATATGTATTTCATCGGCAAACTCGGCGATGTCTCGATTGCCGGCGGAGCGATGAGCATATCCATCATACTGGTGCTCACGACAGTGATCTTCGGGATCGTGACGGCAACGGCTGCATTTGTGTCGCGAGCATACGGGTCAGAGCGGTTTGAGCGTATCCAGGTGATCCTTTCGCATTCGCTTTACCTGGCACTCGCCTTTTCGGCGATCCTTGCGGTCATCGGCTTATTCTGGTCTCAGGATCTTCTCCTGCTCCTTGGAGCGGATCCTGAGGTTGCAGCGGAGGGAGCACGCTTCCTCTCCCCGATGCTGATAGGAATGTTCGTCTTCGTCACGCTGATGATCCTGACGACGGTCTTCCAGAGTACGGGGGATTCCAGGACACCGATGTTCGTGATGATCGCAGTGAACATTGTGAACATCGTCATGAATCCGACACTGATCACGGGTCTTGGCGGTTTCCCGGCACTCGGCATAGCCGGATCTGCGTACGCTTCCCTGACATCACGTACGACCGGCGTGCTGCTCCTGATCGGGGTGATGTACCTCCTGCCGTCCAGAAAGAACGGACCGGTCCGGTTCCCGAAGAAATGGACGTTTGAACCGCGACTGGTCAAAGATATCGTGAAGGTCACGATACCGTCAGCGGTACAGAGCGGCGTTCGGAGTTTTGCGTTCCTGGGGATGACCGCGATCGTGGCACTGTACGGCACGGCGGCGGTGGCGGCATACGGCATCTGCCAGCGTCTGGATATGCTGGGTCTCGTCTTCGTGATGGGGCTCTGCACGGGCGTCGCGGTGATGGTCGGGCAGAACCTGGGAGCGGGAAAGGTGGAGAGGGCGGAGAAAGCGGTCAGGATTGCGACGATCGTGAATGCGTCGTTTATGGCGCTTGTGGGTATCATCTACCTGCTGTACGCGAAGCATCTCCTGGCGTTCTTCGGCGCGGCGGGCGAGACGCTTGCAGACGGCATCCTGTTTATGCAGGTGATCCCGATGTCGTACTTCGTGATAGCCATGGCGATGACGATGGGGTTTGCGATGAACGGCGCGGGGATGACGAGACCCGGCATGTATGCGGCGATCGCGGGGCAGCTGATCGTGCAGGTGGGTCTTGCCGCGATGGTTGTGGCGATGGGCCTGCCGCTGCAGTTCGTCTGGTTTGCAGTGGTCTGCGGCACCGTGGTGGTGTTCCTCTGTGATCTCTTCTTCTACAAGCAGGGAGTCTGGAAGACGAAGAAGTTGAACCTCGGTGGGGAGAATTGATCCAGAGATTCTTTGACAACCTTTTTTTTGATTAACCCCGCAGGCAATCTCTGGTCCCGGTACTTCGCTAGGATATTTGAGACGACCCTCAGGAGGTCAAACCCTCGATTTTCCTTCGCAAACTTCGCGGTTCAAAGCCTGATGGCCTCTTGTCGTCCGGACGTTCCGTCCGTCGCCACTCGAAGACCTTCGGTCTTCTCAAGCTCCGGACGTTCCGTCCGTCGCCACTCGAAGACCTTCGGTCTTCTCAAGCTCCGGA
>NZ_DAOSET010000033.1:24645-27976 GCF_035363275.1 Methanoculleus sp.
CGTTCCGTCCGTCGCTCTCGGAAAGGTATATATCCGGACGAATAGTATGCGGGCAGCGTATGTGGGTACGGGAGAAGACATTCGCGGTTCTGCTTGTTCTCTCGCTCGTCATGAACGTCTTCCTCCTTGCAGTCGTCCTCTGCCCGGTCGACGACCGCTCTCCGGCTGTCCCCGGATCCGGGGAGGTGACTGCCGCTCCTGCCGCAACAGCGGCTCCTCTCCCCGTAGAGAGGACGACCGGGACCGGCACGGCCTCGATGCAGGCGCCGGTCATTCTCCAGAAGATCGAGGTCGATCAGGGCAACCTGTTTCTCTTCAGGGAAGTGACTGAAGAGGGAGCGATGGTGAACGTCTCGGTCGAGGTCGTGCCCGGGAAAGGGAGGGTGCTTGTCCAGACGACGCCCCGGATGGGGATTGTCTTTCAAGATGCCGCGAACCTTGCGGTCACCCTCGCCGCCGACCACTCCCGTGCAGACCTTGCGGCGAGCGACATCATCTTCAGCATCCAGGGCCCGGAAGATGTCTCCGAGATTGACGGCCCCAGCGCGGGAGCGCTGATGACCGCACTCCTCCTCTCGGTCCTGGAGGGTTTTTCGCTCAACGAGAGCGTGACCGTGACGGGGACCATCGATGAGGACGGAAAGATCGGTCCGGTCGGCGGGATCCTCGAGAAGGCCGAGGCCGCTGCAGCGAGCGGAAAGGCCCTCCTGATCCTCTCAAGCGAGAACGACCAGGTTGTCGACCGCCGGGAGGAACCCCGAACGCTCGGCGGGCTGAGGATAACACGACAGCGCCCGGTTGTCGTGGACGCGAAAGAATACCTAGAGGAGAACACCGGTATCCGGGTGGGGTACGTGGATACTCTCGACGACCTGCTCGCCTACGTCCGTGCTCCCGCCACGGCGTCCTGACCGCTTCACGGCCGATACTTCTCTCGCACCCGATCCGGCAGCCCGGCGACGCCGACCGGGTCCCCGAACCGCCCGTCGCTCCCGATCGACGGCAATAACTCTCAGAAGCGCGAAACATCCGGTGATGAAACCCCGTTACCTGCTTGTTCTCCTCCTTGCCGTCGCCGTTGCCGGATGGCTCTTCTTCCTCCTCCCGGCCGGCGACGGGGACCCGTCAGCCGACCTCGTGGTGATCTTCACGTCGGACCTGCACGGCCAGGTGGAGCCGTACCAAAATGAGACCGGGTGCATGGTCGGTGGGATCGCCCGGATCGCCACGATATCGAGGGCGTTCGGGGCTGCCGCCGACGATGCGCTCCTCCTCTCGGCAGGCGACGACCTCACCGGGACGATGTACAGCACGTTCGGGGGCGAGCCCGAACTGCGGGCGATGACCCTCGCCGGCTACGACGCCGCCTGCCCCGGCAATCACGAGTTCGATTACGGCGCCCCCACCTACTGGAACGCGACCGATCATGCCGGGTTCCCGATCGTCTGCGCAAACCTGATCCCCTCCGGGGGCAGGGCAGTGCGGCCCTCGGCGATCCTAGATGCCGGCGGGGTGAAGGTGGGGGTCTTCGGGCTGATGACGCCCGACCTCGCCCGGGTCTCCCGGCCCGGCGACGGGGTCCGGGTCGATCCCGACCTTGCGGGGGTTGCCGCACGGACGGCGGCGGACCTCCGGGCAGAGGGAGCGGCGGTCGTGATCGCCCTCACCCACACGGGGGTGGAACTCGACCGCGAGGTCGCCCGGTCGGTTGCGGGCATCGACCTGATCGTCGGCGGGCATGACCACATCTACGCAAACGAGACGGTCGAAGGCCCCGGCGGCTGGAAGACCGTCATCGTCAGCGACGGAATGCGGGGAGAGCGGGTCGGGGTGCTCCGGTTCACCTGCACCGGGACGGGGATCACGGACCCGTCATGGGAATGGGTCTTCCTCGACGAGACCGTCCCCGCGGACCCGGCGGTGGATGCGCTCCTCGCCCCCTACCTCCCGGAGCACCGGGCGGCCGTCAACGGGACCGCGGGGGTGCTTGCAGCGCCGCTCGACCTCCGGAGGAGCGCGGTGCGGGGCGGCGAGGCGGCCGCGGGCAACCTGGTTGCCGACGCCTGGCGAGCGGCTGTCCCCGGGGCGGATATCGCGCTCGTGAACGGCGGCGGCATCCGTGGGGATACCGTCATCCCGGCCGGGCCGCTCTCCCGCGATGAGGTGGAGACGATCCTCCCCTTCCAGAACAGGCTTGTCGCCGTCAACCTGACCGGCGGGCAGATCCGGCAGGCACTGGAGATCTCCGCCGCCGCCCTCTCGGAGGAGATGAGCGGGGTCGCCTCTGGCGGGTTCCTGCAGGTGAGCGGTCTTGCCTTCACCATCGACGCGGGTGCGACGCCGTATACCGCGACCTACGACCCTGACGGCACGCCGCACGTCGTCCACCCCGGCAGCCGCGTCAGGGACGTCTCCGTGACCTCCAGCGGCACGGTGGCGCCCCTCCGGGACGGCCGCACCTACCGGGTGGTGACGAGCGAGTTTGTCGCCGGCGGCGGGGACGGTTACGCTCTCTTCGAAGGGGGGGACGTGGCCGCGCTGGGCGTCTATGACATCGACCCCGTCATCGAGTACCTGCGCGTGAACGTGCCTGCAGCCCCGGCGGTCGAGGGAAGGATCACGGTCGTCAACGCGACGTGACGGAGAGGGAGTTTGTCCCAAAACACCTTTGCCGGGAGGGGGACACCCCTTCGCGCCTGACAGTGCTCAAGCTCCCTCCGGTCGCACCTCCCCGGACCCTCACTCGAAACGCTTCGAGTTTCTCAAGCTCCTGCCCGGGACGGCAGGATCTCCCCGCGTGGCGATATGCGATGGACGGGACGTCCGGAGCAGAAGCACCAAAGAACGACGTTCCGGCAGGAACGACTGTCCGCAGGACAGGAGTTTGAGCACCGCAGGTGCGAAGGTGCGACTCCCTATGGAAAGCCATTTCACCCTTCTAGCCCAAGATCCGGTTCAGATGGCAGATCCCGTAGATACAAGTGTTTCAATCTGGGTATACCGGTGGTTCATAGATCCTTTTGGGACAACCTCAGGATATGTTTGCCCGGGTTCGACCTCGCCCCGGCCGAATCCACGTTCGTCCCGACCCCTGCTCCGGGACCCGTCCCGGCAAACGGCACTTACGTCAACCCCCCTGTACGAAGGATTTCCGTGCCGGCGTCGGGGCGGAGTGGGTCTCGACAGAGAAGATCTCCCTTGACGACGTTGCGGCATACGAACCGGTCTTCTCCGTCCCCATCGTCAGGGAAGACCGGTACACATCGTCGGTCGCTACGTCATCAGGGAAGACCGGATCAACTCGGTCATGCACACGGTCTTTTCCGTGCAG
>NZ_DAOSET010000034.1:0-27516 GCF_035363275.1 Methanoculleus sp.
TATTCGTTGATGTACTGGTATGAAAAGGATCGCATGGCTGACACTCATCGCTGCGATGATGCTCGTCAGTACGGCATCGGCCGCGTATGTCTCAATCAGTGCTCCACAGACGGTGTATGTCGGTGATACGCTCGAAATCACCGGCACCACGGTCGTGAAAGGTCTCCCCAAGCCCACGCTCAACCCCGGGTTCAGCACGGAGGTTATCCTGTACTATGCCCAGCACGCGAAGAGCGAGGTGGGCCGTACGATGATTGTCGTCCAGGAAGACGGTTCGTTCTTTACGGAGTTTGAGACGGAAGGCCTCAAGGCAGGGCGGTACTCGATCGAGATCGTCGATCCCACACAGACCACCTTCGGGAGCAGTTCGAAGGTTCGGCAGGAGGTCAACCTGGTCGACCGGGCCGGGACCCTCACGATATCCTCCCCGCGCAACCAGGACTTCGACGGCAGTCTTGACATCCGCGGTATGGTCGCCGATATCGAGGGTGCGGGCGTGCAGATCGAGGTCAAGCACGACGGCGCTACCGTCTACGGGCCGAAGTATATCCATACCGGGAACGACGGGGCGTTCTCTGCCGAGGTGTCCGTCTCCGTTTCGGGCTCGTACGAGGTCATCTTCTCGGATACGGAAGGATACATCGATACCGTGGAATTCATCGTGGTGGGCGCGCCGGCCCCGACCCCGACACAGGCGATGATATCCGCAAGCGCCCCCGCCACGCGGTCCGCCCCGGCGTACTTCGAGGTCGATACCGGAAGCGGCGTAGTGATGATCGCGACCTCGGCCGGGATCGACTGGGTGATCGAGTACGTCGATGAGGATGGGGAGTTCCATAAAGTGAATGACAGGGGCATGCTTGAGCCCGAAACCGCAGAACTTATCGCACGGGGCGGGCCCGTCTACGTCAAGGTCTACCCCATGAGTTACAACGACAGCGGAACGGTGCAGGTCTCGGCCTCGAATGCCGACTCGGTCAGGGTGAGCCAGACCGCACCCGGACTCTTCGGAGACGCGACCCCCACCCCTGCCCAGGCCGCTCCGGTTCCGATGATGCTGGCACTTCTCGCGCTCCTCGTCGTCGTCCTCGCGCGCCGGGGATGAACAACCTTTTTTTATCCGGCGACCAATAGTTAACGGCGAGCCGGGATAGTCTAGTCCGGGAAGGCGGTGGCCTTGAAAGCCTCTGGTGCCTGGCACCTCGGGAGTTCAAATCTCCCTCCCGGCGCTCACTGTTTATGCCTGATTCGCAACAAAGAGTTCGATGCTGTTCTTCTGATATCCTTTCACGCGGAGTTCCATCTGCACCGGGCGTGAATGCCGTTGTCGAAAGGAGGCGATGCCTCAATCCTCCCGGATCCAGCCCTCCCGCACCCACCGCTCGTATTCCTCCGGCCGCCAATCGCGGTTCGCCTGCACTATCCCGGCAAAGTACTCCCGGTTCTCTGCCATCTCAGCCTCCTGTTCCGGGTATCGCGGCTGCTTGTCGATGGCAAGAAGCAGCTGCCGACCGAGGTCGTGTGCCGCCGGTTCCGCCCGGTCGAGCGCCTCCGGATTTTCGTCGAGCGCGACGCTCATCCCCCCGACCGTCGTCACCCCGAGGTAGTTGAGCACGTGGTTCAGGTAGCCGACGACCGCGTCGCCTCCCGAGACCTGCGTGGTCGCGACACTGCAGCCGTACTTCCCGGCAAAGGTCTGGCAATGAATAGCGTCCGCCAGCCGATCGATGAAGACCTTCATCTGTCCGCTGACGTTGTCGATGTAGACCGGCGAAGCGAGCACCAGTCCGTCGGCATCCAGCATCCGGTCGTACGCGGCGGGGAAATCGTCGGCAAAGATGCACTTCCCGTCCAGGCTGCAACTCTCGCAGGCGGTGCAGGGGGCAATCTGCAGATCGGCGAGATCGATGAGATCGACCTCGGCACCGACTTCTTCGGCCCCGGCAAGCACCCGATTTGCAAGCCTTCTCGTCCTGCTTCGCATCCCACGCGGACTTCCCACAACTGCAGTAATCTTCACTCTTCCGTCACTTCCGGAGGAAGTGTTGGCGGGGTGCGAGAAAAGAGTTTAGAACCCGGAGTTGGTCGCCGGGAGGCCCCGGTCGGGGTTCGTCAAAAACTGGTATTACGCGATCTTCTCGCCGGTTACAAGTTGCTCATGGCACTTGCGGAGTTCTGCCGCAGGGGCCGGACGGGTCTTCTCCCGGAAGACCCCTGATGTTTCCCGGTCAGGATGACCTGGAGCAGGGCTGCCGCACGGGAAGTGGAGAAGAATTCATGGCTCAAAGTCCACGACGACGGCCGAGTGGTCGCTCAGCCCCTGCCCCCGCAGGTCGTGCAGGTACCAGCACGCCGTCGGGTTGAGGCGTACAGACGCGAAGATGTGGTCGTAGCGCTTGCACTTCGGGACGTCTTCAGGCCCGCGGTCGGGGCACCAGCTGTATTCCCGCGCCCGGTAACCGTGCAGTCTGCGGAAGGTGTCGGGGAGGTCGTACTCCGCAAGGCCGGAGAGGATGTTCATCTCGGCGTTATACCACCATCTTCTCGGCCGCCCGAGGTACTCTTCGGTCTCGGAGACCGTGGTGTAGGTTCCATCGGGGAGAATGTCGCGGTAGAAGGGGATGATCGTCCCGTCGGGGAGTTCCGCCTCAGGGACGTGGAGGTCCCCGCAGAGGACCCTCGGTCGTGCAGACCGGACGGCAAGGCGCCGGTAGATCCCGACCAGCGTCTCCGCCTTGACGATCTCGTTCCTCCTGCCGCCTACCGCCGTGGGCACGTGGGCGTTGTGGACCTCGAACTCGCCCGCAGGTGCGTTGACGACGGCAGAGACTACCCGCTGCCTCCACGGGATGTCGAAGTCGAGCGGGTTTAACGGCGTGAGGGGATACCTGCTCGCTATCAGGCACCCGACGTCCTTCGCTTCGCCGGCCGGCGAGTACTGCTCAGAGAGCCGGGAGATGCTATATACAAACTGGAAAGGGTCGTTCGCGTTCCGTGCGCGGAGGTCGTTCAATCGTTCGGCCATGTAGGCCACCCGGGCGATCTCGACCAGAGCAAGGCTGTCTACGGAGTAGAGCAGCCCGAAGTTCTCAAGTTCTTCCCGGAAAAGCGGCAGAGCCCGATCCGTCACCTCCTGAAAGGCGACGATATCCGGAGAATGCTGACAGACTGCTTCAACCTTCTTCTCCACGCCTCGCAAACCGGCGCGGAAGAGATCCACGTTCCATGATATGAGCCGCATAGTGCCTGGTACATTGCGCGTTGGCGTTCCTTGTTCATTAAGACATCGAGTTGAGAACCGTTATGAGGGTATTTCTGCCGGGGCCCCTGCCATCGCCGGTGTCACCCGCGGCGTTCCGGCCCGACCCCCTGCTCGGCGCAGTGCTTATCGATGGCGTCGAGGAACCTCCTGCCGTAGCGCTTCAGTTTCCCCTCGCTGACGCCGTATATCCTGAGGAGCGCAACGCCGGTGCCCGGGTAGCACTTCGCCATCTCTTTGAGGCTTCGGTCGTGGAAGACGACGAACGGCGGCACATGTTCGAGGTCGGCAACGACTTTCCGGAGCTGGCGGAGCCGGAGAAAGAGGGCCTCGTCGTAGTCGTCCTCGTCCTCCGCCGCGATCACGCCTTCCGGGCGCGGTTGCGTGAGCGGGACCGGGAGGTCGCCCGCGAGCACCGCCCGGCTCCGGTCGTTTGATATGAGGACCGGGTAGCGGCCACCGGTCGACGCGATGAACCCCGTCATGACCATCTCCTGGATGAAGAGCAGCCACTGGTCGCGGGTGTAGCCCCTGCCGGAGTTGTAGGCCGGGAGGGTATCGTGTCCGTTCTCGCGGATTCTCGCGGCTCTGGACCCGGTGAGAACGTCGGCGACGTAAGATGCCCCGAAACGCTCTCCGACCGCCCGGATGCAAGCGATGACCGCCGATGCAGCCTCCGTCCCGTCGAAGACCCGGACCTGCGTCTCGCACCGGTCGCACCCACCACATCGCTCCTCCGGGTAGGCCTCGCCGAAGTAGGCGAGCAGAAATTTCCTCCGGCACCCGGTGGTCTCGCAGTAGTCGAGCACTGCTCCCGCCTTCCGGTAGGCCGCGTCCTTTCGGGTCGCATCGACGCATTCTTTCTCGATGAGGTACCGGATCGTGCTGTAGTCGCCCCGGCTGTAGAAGAGGATGCAGTCGGCCGGATCCCCGTCTCTGCCCGCTCTGCCGGTCTCCTGGTAGTAGGACTCGATATCTTTCGGGAGGTCGGTATGGATGACAAATCGCACGTCGGGTTTGTCGATGCCCATGCCGAAGGCGACGGTGGCGCAGATGATCGTGGCGTCGCCGTGAGAGAACGTCTCCTGGTGCTCTGCGCGGACGGCGTCGGGGAGGCCGGCGTGGTAGGGGAGCGCCGAGAATCCCTTCCTCCGGAGTTTCTCCGCGAGGTCTTCCGTCGCCTTCTGGGAGAAACAGTAGATGATACCGGCGTCGTCCCGGTGTTCGGTGAGGTACGCGACGAGCCTCTGGAAGTAACGCGCCTTCGGCACCACCCGGTAGGTGAGGTTCGTCCGGTTGAAGGTCCCGACGAACCGGGCAGGGCTTCTCAGGCCGAGTTGTTCCGCGATGTCGTCCTGGACGGCGGGGATGGCCGTCGCGGTCAGGGCGATGACGGGGACCGAGGGGAACCGTTCTTTGAGCACCCGGAGCCGGCGATACTCGGGCCGGAAGTGGTGGCCCCACATCGATATGCAGTGCGCCTCGTCGATGGCGATGAGCCGGACGTCCGCCCGGGCGAGGAGCCCGAGGAAGGACTGTTGCACCGCCCGTTCGGGAGAGACGTAGAGAACCTGGATGCGGCCTTCGAGGATCACCCGCTCGATGATCTTCTGCTCCCCGTACCCGAGCGAGCTGTTGATCGTCGCTGCAGCAACACCGTTCGCCCGGAGGCCGTCGACCTGGTCCTTCATCAGGGCGATGAGCGGTGAGACGACGACCGTGAGCCCTCCCGTTACGAGGGCCGGGAGCTGGTAACAGAGGGATTTGCCGCCCCCGGTCGCCATGACGGCGAGGACGTCGCGCCCGGCAAGGACGGCGTCGATGATCGCTTCCTGGTGGGGAAGGAACGATGTGTAGCCGAAATATTTTTCTAGAACGCTGTATTTTGCATCCATTGCGTCACGAAACCCGATCCGGTAGATGGTTGGACCGAGGCCGGGATAGCATTTGTTGTTGGCCGGCACCTGCCGAATCGCCCAGGGGTAGCCGCGATACGTCCCGGAAGCAATCTTTCTCGGGCTCGCAGTCTTCTCGCCGCAGGCCCCGGGGTCGTGCCTTCGCTTTACCTGCATCGAAGTGCATATCCGCGGGAAGCGCGCGTACTTACGTGTATGAAGAACGTCGATATGACGATCGAGGGGAACACGCTCACCATACGCGTGGATCTTGGGAAGGATTTCGGCGAATCGAAGAGCGGGAAGTCGATCACGATCGCCTCCACCGAGGGCAACATCCCGGTGCCGGGGCGCGAGGAGGTCATGATCGGGCTGAACGTCTACCGGAAGAAGTGAGCGGCTGGTCACGCCCGGGCGCCGGCGCACCGGAGCGGTCCCCGGACCACCCGGATGGGACAGCGGCTGCAGAGCGGTGTCTTCCTGCAGACGGTCTTTGCCAGGCAGACGATCTGGGCGTGATAGTCGTTAAAGAGTTCTCCGTCAGGAACAAGATTCTCAGTGAAGAGGCACTGCATCCGGTCGTAGGATGCCCCCTCGGGGAGGAGGCCGTAGCGCGAGAATATCCGCCGGGTGTAGGCATCGACGACGAAGACCGGCTTTCCGCAGGCATACAGGAGGATGGTGTCCACCGTCTCCTTCCCGAGGCCCCGGAGAGCGAGCAGGCGCTCGCGCAGGGCGTGGGTCTCGACGGCCGCCATCACCGCCGGGTCGGCCCGGTACTCCGCAACGTAGACCCGGGCAAACTCCCGGATCCGCTTCGTCTTCTGGTTGTAGAACCGGGAAGGGACGATCAGGGGGGCGATATCCCCGGCCTCGGCTGCAGCGAGCAGGCACGGATCGAGCATCCCGGCGGCGTCGAGGTTCCGGACGGCCTGTGCCGCGTTCGTCCAGGAGACGTTCTGGGCGAGGATGGCGCCGACCATCGTCTCGAACGCCGTCTCCGCCGGCCACCAGTGCTGGTGGCCGAACGCATCCCGGAGGGCGGTGTAGATATCGAGCAGGTATGCGGTGAGGGGCGTCGCCATCAGCGCCACCACGCCTTCGCGGCGATCGGCATCTGCCAGTCCGTCCCGAAGGCCCGGTCGGTCACCCTGAGCCCGGGGGCGGCCTGCCGGCGCTTGAACTCCGCCTGTCCGACCATCCAGAGGACCTCCCGGACGGTCTCCTCGGGATACCCGGCGGCGACGATCTCGTCCGCCCCCTCGAAGCAATCGATGTGGCGGTGGAGGACGGCGTCGAGAAGGTCGTAGGGAGGGAGGGTCTCCTGGTCGGTCTGGCCGGGCCGGAGCTCGGCGGAGGGGGGCTTTTCGAGCACCCGGCCGGGGATGACGGGGCTCTTCGCGTTCAGCCACCGGGCAATCCTGTAGACCATCCCTTTCGGGACGTCGGCTATCACGGAGAGCCCACCAGCCATATCCCCGTAGAGAGTAGAGTAGCCGACCGCGATCTCCGACTTGTTCCCGGTGGAGAGGAGCAGGGAGTTGAACTTGTTTGCAAGGGCCATCAGGACCGTCGCCCGGATCCGGGCCTGCAGGTTCTCCTCGGTAGTGTCGTGGGGCCTGCCGGCAAAGACCCCCGCGAGGACCCCGTCGAACGCCTCCATTACCGGGGCGATCGGGAGGCAGTACGTCCTGATCCCGAGGTTCTCTGCAAGTTCCTGGGCGTCTTCAATGCTCTCGGCCGAGGTGTAGGGGGAGGGAAGGAGCACACCGAGGACGTTCTCCGGCCCGAGTGCCCGGGTGGCGACGGCGGCCACGAGCGACGAGTCGATCCCGCCGGAGAGGCCGAGGAGGGCCGATGCAAAGCCGCACTTCCGGGCGTAATCGCGGGTGCCGAGGACCAGCGCATGCCAGATCTCGGACTCGGGGTCCTGGTCATCGTGAGCGACCGCCTGCGGGACGGGGCGGGCGATATCGACAGTCACGATGTCCTCGGCAAAGGCCGCCCCGCGGGCGATGAGGCCCCCGTCGGCACAGAACGCGGAACTCCGCCCGTCGAAGATCAGGTCGTCGTTTCCGCCGACGAGGTTCGCCCGGGCGATTGCGACCCGGCGATCCCTTGCTATCCGGGAGAGCGTCTCCTCCCGGAGGCACCGCACGCCTGCGGCAAACGGCGATGCGGAGAGGTTCACGATCACCTCCGGCATCGGTCCCCCGCACCAGACCTCCTCGCCGATAGAAACCCCCACTGTCCTCCCGCCGAGGCGGAGGATCCCGGGATTCACGCCTGCCGGCTCGAAGTAGCGGCTTTCGTTGAGGACGCCTAAAGAGAGACGGGTCTTGTGGAACGTCTCCTTTATCTCCCCGCCCCTGAGGAGGGCGGCGGCGTTGAAGAGCGGCCGGCCTGTGCCGGAGAGGTTCGGCGCGGCAAAACCGACGAGCACCGGCGGAGTATCGACGAGATTGGCCGCCAGGTCTTCCAGGACGGCGAGGCCCCGGTCGATAAATCCCGCATCGAGCAGCAGGTCCCGGGAGGGGCAGCCGGGCAGGGAGAGTTCCGGGGCTACGATCAGGTCAGGTCGGTAACGAGCCGCCTCCTCGACGCCTGCTGCTATCCGGTCGGCATTGCCGGCGAGGTCGCCGACGACCGAGTTCACCTGGAGGAGTGAGATCTTCATGATGTTACCCCGGTTATTCCGATCAATATTAGCGAAACGGAGCGCATATGCTTTTGCATATCCCCTCCTCCCGGGGTCGGAGCGCATATGCTTTTACATATCCCCTCCTCCCGGGGTCGGAGCGCAGGGGGGGCCGCCGTCAGCGGGCGCGCCTTTCTGTCAATCTGATCCATTTTTAAGGTGAGAGACGCAAGCACCCTGTAGAGAACATGCAGAGAGCGTACCGTAGAGCGGCATCTCCCTTCCGGGGCGCTGGAAAATCATCTCCGTCCCGTAATCACCGCCGGGGGCGAGCGGCTTGATCCCCGGGAAGCGCCGGCCCGTGGGGGTCGGAGGTGAGGGTGCTCGCCCCCTCCTGCTTGCGGCATCGGTCTTTGCCGCCTTCGCCGCAAACGCCGCCGGGCTCTTTTTCGGCATCGCCGGTGTCCTCCCGCACCTGATGTACCTGCCGATCGTCCTTGCCGCCTACTGGTATCCTCGCCGCGGCACCCTCTTCTCGCTCGCTCTCGCCCTCGGCTACCTGGCGATGACGCTGCCCTTTGCCGGGAGCGATGGCGAACTGGTGGTTGCGGCGCTCTCCCGGGCGGCGGTCTTCGTCGCTATCGGCGCCGTTGTCTCGTTCCTCTCCTGCCAGCTGCGGGAGCAGGAGGGACGCTACCGGGGAATCTTCGATAACTCGGAGGCAGGGACGTTCATCATCTCCCCGGAAGAGGCCGGGTTGCGCATCGAGGAGGCCAACTACGTGGGCGCCACCCTCCTTGGTTCCACGGCAAACGACCTGGTCGGGGAGCCCATGAGCCGGTTCCTCGACGATCCCGGCAGGTGGGGGGAGTTCGGCGAGAAGATCCGGTCGCGTAAGGCGGTGTACGGGTATGAAGCAACCCTCCACCGCGTCGACGGTGCTGCCGTCCGGGTGCTCGTCTCCGGCGGCCGGTTTCCCGACGGGCGGTTCGTCCTCACGCTCGTCGACATCACCGCCCGAAAGAACGCGGAGGATGCGCTCCGCGAGGCGAACACCAGACTGAATAAGCTCGGAAGTCTTACCCGCAACGACCTTATGGCGGCGGTATCGCGACTCACCGAGCGGATTGCCGTGGGTCTACGGCAGTTCGATGACCCCGCCGTCCGCCAGTTCCTGGAGGGCCTGGACGGGGACGTCCGGCTCGTCCAGCGCCGCGCGGAGATCACCCGGGACTACCAGGACCTCGGCCTCCGGCCGCCGGGTTGGCAGCCCCTGCAGGAGGTGATCCGGGAGGCGACATCGCGCCTGCTGCTCCCCGGGATAGTGGTTCGTCCCTGGGTGGAGCGGCTTGAGGTCTTCTCCGACCCGATGCTCGATAAGGTCTTCTCGAACCTGATTGAGAACGCCGCCCGCCACGGGACGACCGTATCGACGGTCGTCATCACCTACCAGATCCGAAACGACGGGCTCTTGATCTACGTCGAGGACGACGGCATAGGTGTTCCCAAGACGGAGAAAGAGAAGATCTTTGGGTACGGCGCCGGCGGGGGGGGTGGACTCGGGCTCTTCCTCGTCCGGGAGATCCTCTCCATCACCGGTATGACGATCCGCGAGACCGGAAGGCCCGGCGAGGGGGCGAGGTTCGTGATCCATGTTCCCCCGGACGGCTACCGGATCGTGTGAGGTGATGCCGTGTTTACAACAGCGCTCATCCCGACAGACCTCTCCGCTGCCTCCATGGCCATGGTGGAGCGGATCGGCGAGGTCCCGGGCGTCCGCGAGGTCGTCCTCTTTCATGCCCGGGGACCGGCCGGGCCCCTGCCGGCCGAAGAAGCGGCGCTCCGCAGGATGCAGGAGTCGGTGCGGCGGCAGGGTCTCCCCGCGGAGGTGGTGATAAGCGAGGACGACGGGACAGGTCTTCCGGAGAGGATACTCCGGGCCGCCGCCAAGAACGTCGACCTGATCGCGATGGGCGTCAGGGAACCGGGCCTGCTCAGGAATCTCTTCTCCGGGAACGTTGCGGCCGCCGTACTCCGGGAGGCCAGGACGCACGTCCTGATCGCCCCGCAGTCAGGAGAGGGCAGGTTGCCGCTCTTTATGCGGCTGCTGGTGCCGACCGATCTCGTGACCCCTGCGCCGGAACTTCGCTTGATCCTGGAAGATCCTGCCGGTAGCGGGACGGCAGCGCTCCTCTACGTCGTCGAACCCGGAGACGCGGAGACGCAGCAGGAGGCAGAGGCCCGGCTCGTTCTCCTCCGGGACGGCCTCTCACCCGCCGGGCGTGAGATCACGGCGCTGGTGCGGAGCGGGAACCCGGCACGCACCATCTGTATCGTGGCGGATGATATCGGCGCCTCTGCGGTCGTCATACCCCGCATCGGGAAGCGCGATGCCGCGGGGAGCGCTCCACTCGGGAGCGTCACGAGGGCGGTCGTCGGGTGCTTAAAATCACCTGTTCTGGTGCTGGCAGTCGCGATCCGCCTGAGAATAGATGCCCGGGAACTCAAGAGCGATGAGTTCCCCCTCGCTGAGGAGATCTGGATCGAATACCACAGGTTGAAGGCGGATCCGGGAACGGACCGGATATTCGGGGTCTTCGCGGACGATACCCTTGTCTCTGTCGCCCGGTGCCGCCGGCATCCGGACGGCTACGAGGTGGACGGGGTCTTCACCCCGGCCCGGTTCCGGGGGAGAGGATACGCCCGGAGGGCGATGGACGCACTCGTCGAGGCGTGCCAGCACGATACCCTGTACATGCACGCGGTCCGGAATCTCGTTGATTTCTACGGGGAATACGGCTTTGTATCGATACCGGAGAGCGACCTTCCGCCGACCATCCGGGCGAGGTTCGCGTTCGCACTCGGCGAGATGGAAGGCGCGAACGTCCAGCCGATGCGTCGCGTTGCCGATCCGTTCCGGAGGTAGTACGGCAGCACGGCACACTCGTCATTCCGGCTCAGTCATCGTAGAGTACCGGGGCCTCTGCGTCGTCGTCGATGTCGTCGGAGAACGGGACATCAACGACGACTGCGCCATCCTCAAGAATATCGCCGATCTCGATGTATATCCCCGCAGGGAATTCTCGCTCTTCTGTTCTGCCGTCAGAACGTTTGACATACGCCCACATGCTGTGCCTCCATGAATCCATTGCTTCTGCGCTCCCGATCCACCTGACCCGGGCTCTGCCCGGAATCCCGTGTCTTCTCGAGAGCATGCTCCTATTCCAGTATCAGATAATAGTCGAATAAAGATTTTCCGGTGTGAAAACTTGAGAATACCCAGGACATTCCAGATTTCTGGGGCAGTATGCGCAGAAGCGCGAGGAGGTCCGGGGGAGGAGGCCCCCCAACACAACTACCCGCCACGGGAGATCTCCGGGGGAAGAACGGGGCCGCATCCGACGCACCGGTGGTGGGGACGACCGGGCCGGACGCGATGGGGTGGTGCCCTCGCCCCGACCCCCCATGCGATGCACAGTCACCTATATCGTGGAAGCGGTCAGGAGTGCATACATGCGTATCGGGATCCTCTCCGACACACACGACAACCTCCAGCTGGTGGATGCGGCCGTAGGACAGTTGAACAGGGAGCGGGTAGAACTGGTGCTCCATGCCGGGGATTATGTCTCACCGTTTGTCGTTCCCCTGCTTGCAAACCTGCAGTCACCCATGATCGGGGTTCTCGGGAACAACGACGGCGACCAACGTCTCATCTCGGCACGCTTTGCCGAGCATGAACTCCTCAGCCTGCGGGGAGCCTTTGCTGCCGTCACCGCGGGCGGCATGACGATCGGTCTGCTGCACGGCGATGACCGCGAACTCCTGCAGGCGCTCATCGGACGCAAGGCCTTCGACGTTGTGGTCCACGGCCATACCCACCAGGCAGGGGTCAGGACGCTTGGGGGGACCCTGGTCGTCAACCCCGGGGAGGTCTGCGGTTACCTGACCGGCCGGCCGACCGTCGCCGTTCTGGATACGGTGAACCGGAACGTCGAACTGCTCTCCCTGTGATCCGGTAGGGGGCGGAAAAAAGTGTGGTGCGGGTTATACCGCAGCGACTGGCTCTTCGCTGAATGTTCTCCCGAGATCCCAGGCCGGAGTGCCGGCACTCCCGAGATCCGCTGTGAGAGTCGCCGCGGAGACATTGATTGACGCCGGGACATCGAAGTAAAGATAGCCTTTCAGCGATTCATACCGGTCCAGCGTCGTTTTGTCGAAGGATTCCCCGAGCAGGGTGAACTCCGGAGTCTCCATGGGCTCGAATGTGGCTCCCTGGTAATTAAGGATGAACGCATCCCGCCCGGGAGTCTCGATAGCATAGAGGTCGGAGTCGCCCTTGTGCCCGAGATTCGTCGATTTGACGACAACGAGGAGGAAGGCGCGTCCTTCGTCTGCCTCAACCTTCGCCGCCGCCGATTTATTGACCGGGAGATCCTGGTATGCCGTTACGGTTCGGGCGGACTCTGCGAGTAGCGAGACCATATTCTCACCTGACGGATCGTCGTAGGTGTACCGTTCCTGGAGAGGCAATGTCTCCGGCGTCGGTGCGACTGGAACCGACCCGGTTCCGGTTGGAACGACGGGCGCCGCTGCTGCCCGGGTGGTGACGTCGCTCGGTGTGGCGAGATCGGTGCCGGCCTGCTGCATCCTGATGGTCTGCTGGCTGACCGCCTCAAGGCTTTCCGACGCTCCGGCGAGATCCCTGAAAGCCGTCGGGACCGACTCTTCACCGGCATCCGTCGTGTCGAGAAGCGTTTCGCTTGCCGTGGAGTAGGCACCGAGCGATCTCACGAACTCATCCTTGACATGCTGCTGTTCCGGAGAGACCTGGAGCGGCTGCACCTCACCGAGCATCCTGACGGAGAGCGCATGCAGGTCGTCCGCCGCTACAGCGGCGGCATCCGGGTCCTGCAGGTAGAGGGCATGGGCATGCTCCATCGAGAGTCGCATCAGGCGGATGCTGGCGGTGTCGATCAGATCTGCCAGCCGTTCGTTGTCGTACCTGCTGTCCCTGTCGGAAGGTGTACCGACTGCAGGATCCGGAACGACGGACGAGCTGGTCTTCGCCGGATCGGCGGGCATCACCACCTCTGCACCGGCGCCGGTGAGGGTCTCGGGAACCCCGGCATCAGCCGGGACTGCGGTAGAGGTATCCCTCCCGTCCGGGAGTGTCGGAGCCGCGTTGGAGGCATCTTCGTCCAGCAGTATCGGGACGCCTAATGGCTCTGATTCGTATTTTGTCGTCAAAATATCGTCGAATGAGAACGATAAGAGTTCCCCCGACTTCAGCGCCGTGAGCCCCTGGCCTGAGTCGGCAATGGCCGGCACAGATAAGAGGAACCCCGCGCAGACGACAATTCCAAAGATTATTAGAGCGTGCTCATGGTGCTTGCTCATGTGCATTTTTCTCTCATCTGATGTATATAAATATTATTATATTGTTTGTTTGAAAAAAATGGGCTCTTTAACGAAACCGTTTCTCGTATCGGTGAAACTCCGCCAGCCAGGGGGCGGCGTAGCCGGCAGCAGAACTACCGTTCTTGGAGGCCCGGGCAGAGCAGCCGACAGAAACCCTGCCCGGACCGCCCCCGGGACAGGATCCTCGGGAGGCGAGGCGGGCAGGACTCGTCCGGGGGAGAGTTACTGCTCGCCGGCCCGGCGACTAAATCGAATATTCTGGAAATCCAGCCCCTGATTTCCGGGCATCTTGTTTTCCCGGGAAAACAACGCACCCTCCCGTGGAAACCTATATGTACTCTCACGGGTTACCGGGATATAAGAGGATACCTGATGGAGATCGTGAAGATACCGAATATGAATAAAGCCGAGTACGACCAGCTCATCGAAGAGGGGTTTATCAGCCGGATTGCATTTCAAGGGAGTAAATACCCATATATCGCCCCGTTCCTGTACGTCTTCGACGGAAAATTTCTCTACTTCCTGGCAACCAAGTATGGCAGGAAGAACGACCTCTTCCGGCAGCACCCGTATGTTTCCGTCGAGATTGAGAAGTATTCCAGCGACCTCTCCTGTTACACCTTCGTGACCATGCAGGGGTACCTGGTCCAACTTGAGGATGCGATCGAGAAGAAGATCGTGAGAGAGAAGTTCGTGAGCATGATCCGGGCGCACAACCTCTCCCAGAACATCCTCGCGGCGCTCGGCCACAAGCCCGAGGAGCCGCTTGAGGCGATCGCCTCCGAGGAGCGCTCGAACATCTGGAAACTTACCGGCGTGACGGATATCGTTGCTTTGAAGAACCTTTAACCGCTGGCATGAAAAACCGCCAGTGGGCATGCACAGCATCTGCCAGGCCTGCCAGAGTAAGGATCCGAGTCATGATTGGCCGTCTCCGTTTTTCATGCCGGTAGAGCCCCTCTTCCTTTTTGCGCCCTGAATCACTCCAGGAGCGGTTCGAGCATCGCGCGGGCCGCGTCCAGCAGGGCGTCGAGGCCCTCCGGTGTTATGGTCCCCTTCTCCATCCAGCGGATGATGCCGCGTCCGTCCAGGAGGTAGATGTAGGCGAACGACGTCTCGTCGATGTCGTAGGCCCGCCGGCACCGCTCGATATCGCCGGGTACGGTCAGCACCAGGTTGTACTTCGCGGGCGGGACACCACCCGCGAGCCCCTGGCGGATGCGGTCGGCAAGGGATCTGCCGATGAGGCTATCGCCGACTACCGTCACGAGGTAGGTTGTCACCCGGGGGTTTTGGGTGAACGCCCCGGAAAAGGGGGCGCTCCCCGACTCTGCCATCGGCAGGGCCGACTCGAGGAAGACGAGGACGACGAGCGAGACGTCGCCTTTCGCATCGTCGGGAAGGGTGACGACCTTCCCGGAGAGAGACGTGGCTATAAGGGTGGGAAACGTCCTGCCGAGGGCCGCGGACACCGGCTCGGTGGTTGCTGTCGTTCTGCTCATGCCCGCCAGTGGACCGCACTCACAATAAAACCTCGCTCTCGCGGCATGCGGCCCACAGGAGATGCGGCGGGTTAGACCGCGGGAGCGTTGCATCAAGCACTATAAACCATGGACCACAACAGTTCTCGTGAGGGGCAGAATCGTGGCCACGATCCGTATCGGGGAAGGATGGGAGGCACTCGTCGCGGCGCTCTTGCGGGCGGATGCCCCCGAGCGCGTTTACGTCGTCGGGGCGACAGACAGCGGAAAAACGATGCTCTGCCGCTACATCGTCGACGAGACGGCACCGCGCATGAGCACGGCATATGTCGACTGCGACACCGGGCAGTCCCGTATCGGCCCGCCGACGACCGAGGGGATGCTCCTCTACCCCGGATCGCCGGAGCCGCCTGGCCTACCCTATCTCCGGTTCATCGGCTCGACGTCCCCGGGCGGCCACTTCATCCAGACGTTGACGGGAGCAAAGCGCCTCGTCGAGAAGGCCGCCGAACTCGGTGCAGGCACGACCGTCATCGACTCACCCGGGCTCGTCTCCGGCGGGGTGGGCGCTGAGTTCCAGTTCCAGATGATCGACCTGCTCCATCCTACCCGGCTCGTCGTCCTCCAGCGCGGGCGGGAACTGGAACGGCTGCTCGCGAACTTCTCCCGGCGTCCGGCAATGACGGTCCACCGGATCCCCGTATCATCGGCGGCCGTCGCCCGGACCGCGGTCGAGCGGCGGCGTTACCGCGAGGAGCGCCTCAAGGCCTATTTTGCCGACGCGCGATTGCAGGAGGTCCCGCTTTCAGGGCTCGGGCTCCAGGGCCGGGTGCCCGACCTGAAGAATCCTCGCGGGGCCGCCCGAAGGCTGGTCTCCCTCAACGACCCCGAGAGTTTCACCCTCGCCCTCGGCATCGCCGGGGAGGTGCATCCCCAAGGACGCGTGCTCGAGGTCGTTGCTCCGCCGTTTGACCCGGCCGCCATTGCGTCGGTCAGGTTCGGCTCAATCTACCTGGACCTCGCGGCAGAGCCGGGGCATGTGGAGTCCTGCCGCCCCTGACCTCCTCACGCCGGGAGGAGCGTGAGGAAGAGCACGTACACTGCCGTCTGGGCGATGGTGAGCGGGACGCCGATCCGGGCAAACTCCCCAAACGTCAGTGTCTCTCCCTCTCTCTCCGCGCACTGGATGATGATGACGTTGCTTGCCGCCCCGAGGATCAGCATGTTCCCGGCGATGGTGCTGCCGGCCGCAAGCGCCATCATGCCGACGGTGGAGCTCCCGAGGTGCGAGAGGACGGGGAGGGCGAGGGCAACGAAGGGGACGTTCGAGACGAACTGGGAGACGACGACGCCCATCACGACGATGACCGGGATGGCGGCGAGATCGAGAGAGCTTCCTTCGATGAGCGACTGGAAGAATCCTGACTGCCAGACGCTCGCCATCAGGACGAAGAGGCCGGCGAAGAAGGCCAGTGTCGGCCAGTCGATCCGGCGGATGAGCTCGAACCGCCGCCTGCTCCCGACGAGGACGGGTATGGCCGCGACGACCGCGATCCAGGTCACTCGGAGATCGAATTCCGGGACGAGCATGGCTGCGACGACCTGGGCCCCGATCAGGAGAACGAGCAGGATAAGCGAGAGGCGGGAGAGGGACGCGAGGGTGGGGTCACGGATCTCCTCCTCGCGGTGGACCAGCGCGGTCGTGTGGAACTCGCCTGGAAATGCTCTTGCGAGGAACCCGTAGGCGAGCAGAAGCGAGATCGCCGTCGGAACGGCCAGGTAGAGGGGGAACGTGACGAACGGGTCCGGAACGCTGCCCGAGAGGGCGACGAGGAGGTTCTGCGGGTTCCCGATGGGGCTTACCACGCTTCCCGTCGTGACGGCGAACGCGAGCGCGAGAAGCAGGAGTTTTGGGGAGATGCCGTGCCGCCGGGCGAAGTAGAGCATCAGCGGGGTGCCGATGACCGCGAGCGTATCGTTCATCAGGAGCGCCGAGAACAGGCCGCCGCCGAGGAGGATGAGAACGACCAGGTGCCGGACCGACTCTGCCCGGGAGAAGAGCCGGTGGGAGAGGTGGTAGAGGTATCCGCTCTCTGCGACCGCTTCACCGATCACGAACATGAAGAAGAGGAAGAGCATTACGTCGAGATTGATGGACGCGAGCGCATCTTGCGGCGTGATCGCTCCTGTCACCAAGACGGTGGCTGCCCCAAGGAGCATCACCTGCCATATGCGGAAGTTGACGTTTCCGATCTTCCGGACCGCGATCAGGAGAAAAACAATGATGAGAACGACGATCGGGATGAGGGTGTTCATGGTATCGCGGGCAAGGAAGGTACGTTTATCGATGGTTCGTCGTCCGCCCGAAAAAAGGGATCACCAGGGGCCGCGCCCGCCCCTCATGACTCCTGGCCGACGGTATAATTGATGACGCTTTCGCAGATGTCGCCGGAGTATTCCCCGATACGCCGGATACTGTCTGCAATCTGTCCCACGGGGATCGCCGTCACCGCCTCGTACCGGAGCACCCGGGTGCTGATCTCCCGGGTCATCTCCTCGAGATCGCGCACTTTCTGAAGCGTCGTGTTTGCCTTCATGATGTCGCCCGAATGAAACGCTTCCATGCTCCACGCGAAGATATCCAGAGCAAGCGCGCTTGCATCATCCATGAGGTCAAGTGTCGCCGCCTCGACCTCGCGGTCGATCAGGGCGAGAGCGTTATGCGCAACCCGGGTGGCGTGATCGGCTATCCGCTCGATGATTCTGCTGACCTGGAAATAGTACGTCGCCTGGTGTACCGGGATGCCCATTCGGCGCGAGAGCGCGGCATCGATCGCGATGAGGTTGTCCTGCCGCGCAACGAGCCAGTGCAGCCGGTCTACCTCCGTGTCCCGCACGACGACGTCCCGGGCAAGTGCCGCGTCGCGCCCCCGTATGGCGGCCATCGCGTCCTGCTGCATGCCCCGTGCCAGCACATGCATCCGTTTGAGGGTGTTCTCAAGCGGCATCTCTGCAGGGTTGAGGAGATCCTTGATCGTTATCGAGGAGTCCGTCTCGCCGACCACCTCCTGGCCGATCGCCATCTGCGTGAATTCCCGGACGAGCTGCAGGGCAAACGGCGGCATTCTTCCTCTCGACTCGAGGCGGATGGCCGTGAACCCGGCGACGTATGCCCCGACGAGGAGGCGGAGCAGGTAGGTGCGATCCGTCGTGGCACCGACCTCAAAAACTCTGGTGCGATAGGTCGGCTCCCCGCCGATCTTCGGCGTGATCAGGAGCGAACCGTCAGGCTGTATGATCAATCCTACAGGGTCGTTCTTCTGTATGTTTGCGGATCTGATCCACTGTTTCGGCAGGGATACGATGTACGACGAGCCCCCGGTGATCTGGACTTTTCTGATCTCCATGGATTGTACAGCGTTGGTGCCGGGAGGGTATATGCGTTCTGTGTAGTATATATGACACCGGAGTTTATCACACATCCATATGCCCGTATAGAGCCCTTCGAGAACGCGTATCTACCCGATACACCCACGCGGTAATCAATGGCCCGGCTGAGGGGATGGCCAGCCGGTCCGGGAAGAACCGCACCCGGAGCAATGAAACCCGGTCTGGTAACCATGCACAGAAGAGACGATCCCGTTACTGTAACGGCTCCTTGAGCGGGAGGAAGTGAAGTGACGTTGTGCGCTGCTACATCCACATGAGCCACGAGATCCCGATGAGCAGGGTGAGGAGGATCACGGTTGTTATGATCGGCCATGCCCGGTATCGCCGTGCAACGGCCTTTTCCCGGGGTGCCCGGGGTTCTATCTTTAGCAGGACGACGGCGATGAGTGCGCCTGCCATCAGCCCGACGACCTGCCCGGCAACCAGCAGCGCGGAGGAGAGCAGGCTGATGGGCTGGAGCACCAGGACGAGGCCGGCCACCACCGTCGGCGGGATGATGGCGGCAGAGATGGCGACGCCGGCGATCACCTCCGTTATGCTCTTGTTGAACGCCATCGCGGCCGCGAACCCCAGAAGCACTGCCATCAGCGTATACATGGGGTTCAACACGAGGCGCGTGACGATCTCTTCGGTCGGTCCGATCGGTAAGACGAGGCCGATCAGGAAGGTGGCGACGGCGGAGAGGACGAAGACGCCCAGGAGCAGTGCCGCCAGCACGCTGAGGCAGCGCAGGGCGTTCTGGATCCTGCCGAGAGCGGCATAGACGGCGAACCCATAGATCGGGCCCATGATCGGGGAGAGAAGCATGGCCCCGATGAGGATCGTCTGGTTGTCGAGCAGCAGGCCGAAGAAGGCTACCAGCCCGGCGATGGACGTCAACACAAGTTTTTCGAGATCGAGTTTATCGTAACCCTGGATGGTTTCGAGCAGTTTCTCGACCGGCGTTTTCTCGCCCTTCTTCTCGGTCTCCTTTTCGGCGCGTTTTAAGAGCGACGAGATGACGAACTCCGGTGTCGAGACCTCGATCATGTTCTCGTTGTACCGCAGGTCCAGCACGCCCTGGATCTTCTCGATCAGGTCGTCGAGGTTCTCGTCCGGCGTGTATATGGTGATCTCGTAGATCTCCTGAACGAGCGATATCGTATAATGAAGGCCTGTAAGGACCTCTTCTACTCTGCTATGCCCGTCTTCCCTTACGTGTACAACGATCTTCTTCATGTTTTGCCGGCCTGTATATTCCTCGAGAGCGCGAACTCCTGATCGGGCACTGCCCGGTTATCCGGTCGATCCCCGCATCGACGACCCTGTTGCTCCCGATATGCTCCTTCCCCTGCCGCTCACGTGTTTTTGCCTGGATGTTCATCCGGCAGCGTCACGAAAGCAGTAGTTCGCGGCAGCCCAGGTGTTTCTGGGTGAAAATATCGGCACGGCCGGCTTCTTTCCGCCATCTACGGTAAGTCCTTCGCTCACGGGCACGATCCGGCAACGGCGCTGTCCACGGAGATCTAATGGCTGCAGATGAATTTAAGGTTTCGCGAGCGCTTGGAAGATGAAGTAATCCGGCACAGGTTCGCCCTCGTTCGAGACAGGGCGGGCCGCTACGCTGGAGGAGAGAATGCGAACTGTGCCATCTATCGCATGAACACACCTCGCGGCTGCGAGAATCCCGGAAGAAATGTGGATTAGAGAGAAGAGGACGCACGAAAAGACGACGTCAAGGGGGGAAGTGTCTTGTGTGGATCCAAATCTCTCTAGCGCTATTTAGTCCACGGTAATATATAATAATTTCTGTTTTTTTAAATGTAGAAAATAAAGGTTATGGCTGGTTGCCCGGGCGCTTACGGACTACCGTGCAGGAACCGCCTCTCTTCTCGCCTCTCGTGGTTCTGACCCCTCTACGACCGGGTTCTCCGGATGCGTGACCCATTCAGTGAACGATCCCTCGTAGAGCCGGACGTCCGGGTAGCGGTAGAGCCACTTCAAGAGGACAAACTCGTTCGTGGCCTCCCGGCCGGTCCCGCACGAGCAGATGACGGTCCTGCTCCGGTCGACACCGTGATCTTCCAGGATCATGTCGAGTTCGTCGTTCGGCCTGAGCAGCGCCGGGTTCTCGTCGTCCATCAGGCTTCTCCAGGGCAGGTTGACGGCACCGGGGATATGCCCCGGTCTCCGCCAGGGACCCTGCCCTTCATAGACCTTTGTCGGACGCGCGTCGAGCACGATCACGTCGTCGTTGTCCTTGACCCGCAGGAACTCCTCGTAACTGATGGCGTAATCGTCGCGGAGCTCGGCAGTGAAACCGGACGGCTCAATGGGAGGGTACTCCTGCGAAAGTTCCCCTCCATGATTCTTCCACTCATCCAGTCCTCCATCGAGGATGTATACGGCGTTGTGACCATACTTCGCCATGGTGTAGGCCATCATCGTCTGCCCGAGCCCATCTCCCCTGCTGGAGAATACGCCCTTGCCGGTGTAGACGACGACCGGCGAGTCGGCCTCAATGCCCGCGCGGCGGAACGACTCCTGAATGCAGGCGGTCGGGCTGTACGACCCCGGGAAGCCACGATTGGATACCCGCAGGACGCCTTCGGTCAGGTAGGTGGCACCGGGGATGTGCTCCTGGATGTAGTCGTGTATGTTCGGCTGGATGTCGACGATCGTCAGGTTGCCGTCGTGCAGGCGGTCGGCCAGCCAGTCCGCGGTCACCAGTTTGACCTTCCCGTCACCGCGGGGATACGGGACATTTTCCCGGTCGCTGCTGGCCTGCAGGCGTTCTTTACCGCCGGGGGTGAATATCTTGTCATCTTCCATTCTTATCACCTCATAGTGGATATTCTCACTCTGAGAGAGTGATCCGGGCCCCACTCCGGGCTTGAGATCACATATACCTTGTGCAGGATCCGGTGGAGGTGCGGATGGGCTTCGTGACACGGACCGTTGCGCCCGCCAGGGAGGCGTACTCTTGAAAAGTAGGGCAGGGGTCCAGTTGCAGGCGGCAGGAGCTCATCCTGCCGCCGTTACGTTTCAGGGCTCTCGGGACCAATCTCGATGCTCTCCGCCGGCGAGAGGATCCTGACCCGGATCGCCGTCGTCCGCTCGATGGCCTGCTTGAAGTTCTGGAGATCCTGCCGGATGGCCGGGAACGTGTCGTAGTGCATCGGGATCACCAGCCGTGCCCCGGTGTACCGGGCTGCAATCATCGCCTCGTCGGGCCCCATCGTGAAACGCCCGCCGACCGGGAGGAGTGCCACGTCCGGCCGGTAGAGGTCCCGGATAAGCTGCATATCGGAGAAGAGCGCCGTGTCGCCGGCATGATAGACGCTGATGCCGTCCATCGCGATGACGAATCCCGCGGCGGCACCGCCGTAAAAGCCCATGCCCTCGTCCTCCAGCCACGACGAATGGAGCGCGGGCGTCATCGTAAACTGCACGCCGTCGACGGTGATGCTGCCGCCGATGTTCATCGGTTCGGTGGGAACGCCCTTCGATCGGAGGTACTTTGCCACCTCGTTGACGGCGACCGTCTTCTTCGAGAGTTCTGCAGCAATGCCCAGGTGGTCCGCATGGGCATGTGTCACGGCAACGATATCGGGTTCCACGGAGAGCGAGTCTTCCGGGATGAAGGGATCGATGAGGATCGTCCGCGATCCCTCAAGGCAGAAACACGCGTGGCCAAGCCAGGTCAACCTCATGGAGAAGAGATCGGCCTTGCCCATTAAAAAATGTTCAGGGGAGTACAGAGGGTGGACCGGAAGGTTAGAACTCCCCCATATCGATCGCTTCGGTGATGTCGATGGCCTCGGAGAGGCCGTCGTTGGCGACACCGCGCGTCATCAGCTCGGAGAGGTCGCGATCTTCCATCACGTCCCTGATCCGCTCCAGGTACGGGTCCAGGGTGGTATCCCTCTGCTGCTCGATCACGTGACGGTACTCACGGAGCGTGGAAGGGCTCACGTCGAGTTCCTCGCTGATCTCCTTCATGGTCTTCCCCGAATCAAGAAGTTCGGTCATCGATGCCTGATCGAACGGCATCTTGAAGTCGAGCTCCCGGAAGAGTTTGAGGCGGACCCGGGCGCGTGCCACGGTCTTGCTCAGTTTCTCATCGCCGAGCGCTCTCGCAATCTCCGTATCGTTCTTACCGTCGTAGTATGCAACCACGAGCTTTGCGAGTTGCCGCGGGGCGAGTTTGGTCTTGAAATACCCCTGATCGAGGACCTCCCGCATGATCAGGGCAATCTCGCGCTCAACAGCGTCGCGATCCCGGAGCGTACCGTGAACCTTTCTCATCGGCTCAACGATCGTCTTCTTGTTCGTGATGGTCGTGAACAGCTCGAGGAGCTGTTGCTTGCGGGTATCTTCTGCCATGTCCGTGTCTCTCTATCCTGTATTCCACCGTCTGGTTCAGGAGGTCACTCATGATGACCTCGAATATATATACCTTATCCCCAAACCGGGGCGTAACGTTCCCTACATTACAACCGCTAGCATTTAAAACTTACCATATAAATCGCCGGGAGAGAACGATCATTTTGAAGGATGTAACCATATCTTCCGGGATATTGCCGACTGTGGAAAAAAACTTCTCTGTTCACCCCATTTTCCGAAGAATCGTGATCGCCTGCGATAGGAGAACCATTCTTTATTAGCACCGGCGCTCAAATATACTGCAAGACTATGGCCGAGACGAGCGATATTTACGAAAAAGTCATGGAAGTGGCCAGAAGACGTGGTTTTGTCTGGCCCTCATCCGAGATATACGGGTCGGTCGCCGGGTTCATCGATTACGGCCCGCTTGGAGCGATGATGAAGAGGAACGTCGAGAATCTGTGGCGTTCCTACTACGTCTTCCAGGAAGGTTACTACGAGATCGAATGCCCCACCGTCGGAAATGAAGCGATCTTCGTCGCATCCGGCCATGTGAAAGAGTTCGCCGACAAGATGGTGCAGTGTCCGCACTGCGGCGAGTACCTCCGCGCCGATCACATCGCGGCGGAGAACGGTATCGAGAACGCAGGCACGCTCTCGGCGGAGGCTCTCCAGGCAGCGCTCTACGAACTGCCCTGCCCCGCGTGCGAGGAGCGCCTGGGGGAGGCAGGCGTCTTTGCGTTCAACCTGATGTTCGAGACCACCATCGGCCCGGGATCGCAGCGAAAGGGCTACCTGCGCCCCGAGACTGCCCAGGGCATCTTCACCGACTTTTCCCGGCTGCTGCGCTTCTACCGGGACAAGCTCCCCTTCGGCGCGGTCCAGATCGGGAAGTCCTACCGGAACGAGATCTCGCCCCGTCAGGGCATGATCCGGTTGCGGGAGTTCTCCCAGGCCGAGGCCGAGATCTTCGTCCACCCAAACGAGAAGAACCATCCTGCCTTCCACCGCTACGCGGACTATCAGGTTCCCCTCCTCACCATCGCGCGCCAGCTCGATGGCCAGGAGCCGGCCGCAATCACGATGCGCGCCGCGGTCGATGAGGGGCTGATTGCAAACGAGTACGTCGCCTACTACGTCGCGCTCACGCATCGGATCCTGACCGCCATCGGCGTGGATCCGGCGAAACTTCGGTTCCGCCAGCACCTGACCGACGAGCGGGCGCACTACGCGGCCGACTGCTGGGACGCCGAGGTCTACTCCGGCCGCTTTGGGTGGGTGGAGATCGTCGGCATCGCCGACCGCACCAATTACGACCTGCGCTCGCATGCGGCGCACTCCGACACCTCGATGACGGTCTTCATGCCCTACGACGAGCCGAAGAAGGTCGCGAAACGGCGTGTCATCGCCGACATGGGCGTGCTCGGCCCCCGCTACCGCGGCAAGGCGAAGGCTATCGCGGACGCTCTCGCCGCATCCGAGCCGGGAGAGGATGGCGCGCGCGTCACCGTCGACGGCGAGGAGTTCTTCATTCCTGCCGACCTCTATGTGGTCCGGGAAGAAGAGGTGGAGGTCCGCGGCGAGGAGGTGATGCCCCACGTCATCGAACCGTCCTACGGCATCGACCGGATGATCTACGTCGCGCTCGAACACAGCTACGCCGAAGAGGAGGTCGAGGGCGAGATACGAAAGGTTCTCCGGCTCCCGCCGGCGGTCGCCCCGGTCCAGGTCGCTGTCTTCCCGCTGATGAACCGGGACGGCCTCGATGGAATCGCGCAGACGATCACGGAGAGGCTCACCCAATGCCGCATCCTCGCCCAGTATGACGACTCCGGTGCCATCGGCAGGCGTTACCGGAGACAGGATGAGGTCGGGACGCCCTTTGCCGTCACCGTCGACTACGACACGCTTGAGGACAACACCGCGACCGTCAGGGACCGGGACAGCATGGAACAGGTCCGCATACCGGTCGAACGGCTGCCGGAGACCCTCTCCGCGCTCATCTGCGGCGCCACCACGTTCCATGAACTCAAAGCATGACCTACATCTCCCACCCGCTGATCCGGCCGGAGAGCATCGAGGAGAGGCGATACCAGCTCTCCATCGCACTCCGGGCGCTTGACGCGAACACGATGGTCGTCCTCCCGACCGGCCTCGGGAAGACGGCCGTCGCGCTCATCGTCGCTGCATCTCGCCTCTACTCTCACCCGGGCAGAGTGCTGATGCTTGCGCCCACAAAACCTCTGGTCGAACAGCACCTCCGTTTCTTCAAACAGTTCCTGCTCTCCGGGGATGGCTCCGAACCGCAGGAGTCCGATCTTGTGATGTTCACCGGGGAGACTTCCCCGGAGGAGCGGGCCCGGGCCTGGGAGGCGTGCCGGGTCTGTTTTGCCACCCCGCAGGTGATCAAGAACGACTGCCTGGCGGGGAGATACAGCCTCGCCGACGTCGTGCTGCTGGTCGTGGACGAGTGCCACCGGGCGGTGGGGAACTACGCGTATGTCTTTCTTGCCGGGCACTATTGTGCAACGGCGAGCAAGCCCCTGCTGCTCGCGATGACCGCCTCTCCGGGGGGCGACCAGATGAAGGTGCAGGAGGTCTGCACCAACCTTCAGATCAAGACGGTCGAGACCCGGGTGGAGACCGACGAGGACGTCCTCCCCTACATCCACGAACGCAATATCCAGTATGTCGATGTCTACCTGCCCGAAGAACTGCAGGCGGCACTCGTCCTCCTCCGAGGGCTCGTTGAGTCGCGCCTCACCCGGCTCGCGAGCCTCAACTTCCGGGTCCCGAAGCCGGATAAACTCTCGATAAAGGCGCTCAACGCCCTCAATGCCCAGATCCAGCAACGCATCCGGAACCGGGACCCCGCTGCGTTCACCGCGGCATCCCTGCACGCCGAGTGCATGAAACTTCGCCACGCCATATCGCTTGCCGAGACGCAAGGAAGCGAGGCGCTCAAACTCTACCTGACCCGGCTCGGTGCGGAAGGGGCCTCGAGCGCGGGGAGCAAGGCGAGCAAGCGCCTCGTCGGGGATCCTGCCTACCAGCACCTCGTCGAGATCTCCGGCGGCTGGAAGGAGGAACTCCATCCCAAGGTTTCAATCGTCCGCGAGCTGGTACGGGCGCAGCTTGCGGCGCACCCGGATAGCCGGATCATCGTCTTTGCCACCTACCGCGACACCGTCCAGACGCTCGTCGACACGCTCACCGCTGCCGGTATCGCCTGCGAGCGGTTCGTCGGCCAGGCCTCCCGGGACGCAGAGCGGGGGCTCTCGCAGAAGGAGCAGATCGCGAGCCTCGCCCGGTTCCGCGAGGGTGAGTTCAAGTGTCTGGTCGCGACATCCGTCGGTGAGGAAGGGCTCGACGTCCCCTCGACGGATATGGTAATCTTTTACGAGGCGGTCCCCTCGGAGATCCGGAGCATTCAGCGGAAGGGGAGGACCGGGAGGAGCGGCAGCGGCACGATCGTCGTGCTGGTGACGAAAGGCACCTCCGACGAGACGTTCCGGTACGTGAGCCAGACCCGAGAACGGGCGATGGTGACGGGGATCAGGAGCATGAGCTCTGCGCCTGCCCCCTCTCCCGCTCCGGCCCCTGAATCCGTCTCCGCCCCTCCCCTCCCATCCATCCCGGCCGCCACCAGACAGGTGGAGATCCTCGCGTTTGCCCCGGCAGGGCCGGCGATCACCGTCGACGACCGGGAGACGTCGTCACGCGTCGCGGGGCGCCTGCACGAACTCGGGGCGTCGATAACGCTCGAACGTCTTGAGTTCGGCGATTACGCCATCGGCGACCGTATCCTTGTCGAGCGCAAGACCGTGCAGGACTTCATGAATACCCTGATCGAACGGGACCTCTTCGGGCAGCTCCGGGCCATGGCCGATGCGGCGGCGCGGCCGATCCTGATCATCGAGGGGGAGGACGACCTCTATGCGGTGCGGAATATCCACCCGAACGCCATCCGGGGCACGCTTGCCGCTATCACGGTGGACATGGGGATCGCGCTGATGCGCACAAGGGATGCGGACGATACCGCCGAGATGCTTTACGTCCTCGCACAGCGGGAGGGGGGCGAGCGGGGGGAGCGGAAGGTGCATCCGAAGAAGTCTTACCGGTCGATCCGCGAAGAGCAGGAGTATGCGCTTGCAGCATTCCCGAATATCGGCTTGAAAAGCGCACGGCTCCTCCTCGAACACTTCGGGTCGCTCAAGGCGATCATCGGCGCCAACCTGGAAGAACTGGCGTCCGTGCATGGGATCGGGGAAAAGACCGCACACGGCATCTGGGATCTTGCCCGCAGGCCGTACCGTTAACGCAGTCGTTTGAGCGCTTTTGTGCCCCGCTCGACCGCCATCATCAGGGTTAGGCACTCATCGGCTCTCTGCTCAATCCGGATGCGCTCGCAGAGGTGGACAATCGTCTCTTCGAGTTCCCCGGCAACCCGGCCCTGCGGCCCCGGGGCGGCCGCCGCCTGTGCGGGAGACTGCGTGGGTTCCAGGGTCCGGGCAGGCGGCTCCCCGGCGGGAAGACCCTCGTTAGACATATTCTCCGGGCAGATCACGCACTGCGTCTCTCCCTTGTACTCAAACAGGGGGTACCCGCAGACATTACAGGATTTTGCGAGCATCTTTCCTCCCTTCAGGAGATACTCTGCCATGACTTCGTCAGCCTTATCAGCCGTCATTCCGTTGAACTCCCTTAATCAACTTATATATGTCTGGATGCCATTAATAATAAAGGGGTAAATCCGATGGCAAGTCCCGAAGAAACAATACGGATCTGCATCCAGATGTTGCAGAATATCAACGAAGATTCAACCATTCCACGCAACATCCGTCGCGTTGCAGATGAGACGAAATCGATTCTGCAGGACGAATCAAAGTCGATCGGCCTCCGCGCCGCAACCGCAATCTCCATGATCGATGAGATCAGCAACGACCCGAACATGCCGGTCCACGCCCGGACCCGGATCTGGGAACTGGTATCGCAGCTGGAGACGGTACC
>NZ_DAOSET010000035.1:0-27031 GCF_035363275.1 Methanoculleus sp.
TATCCACCGATGAGCCCTACGACCTGCCCCTGCGCCGCTTCTACGCGCACCCGCGTTACCGGGGTGATTAGATGACCGGGTTTGCAGAGCCGCTCTGGCTCATTGGCCTCGCCGCGATCCCGGTCCTCTGCCTTCTCTACCGGCGTGCGGTCAGGGAACGGTCCTACGCGGCACTCACCTTCTCCCGGGTCGCGGTCGCCGCAAAGATCCGGAGCTCCGGCAGGCTCCCGCGTCCGCACGCCCTCTTCGCCCTTGCCCTCCTCGCCCTCGCCCTCATCCTGGTCGGCCTTGCCGACCCGCACATCCCGCTCGAGGGGACGGACGAGGGCGTCAGCGTGGTGCTGGTGCTCGATACCTCCGGGAGCATGCAGGCAACCGACTACCACCCCACCCGCCTCGAGGCCGCCAAGGCCGCCGCGGAGATCCTCCTCTCCCGGCTCAACCCGGACGATTACGCGGGGATCGTCGTCTTCGAGTCCGGGGCGACGAGCGCCGCCTACCTCTCTCCCGACCGCGACCGGGTGATTGAGAGGCTCCACGGGATCCGGGGACGGGACGGCCAGACGGCTCTCGGCGACGGCCTCGCCCTCGGCGTCGACATGGCCGATTCCATCCCCAACCGGCACCGGGTGGTGATCCTCCTCTCCGACGGCGCCGGCAACGCCGGCACCTTCTCCGCAGTGGAGGCTGCCGCGTATGCCCGCGAGCGGAGCGTGCCGGTCTACACCGTGGGGATCGGCTCGGCAACCCCGCCGGCAAGCACCCAGGAATACGCCGCGCTCGACGAGGAGACGCTCCGGGCAATCGCCCGCACGACGGGAGGGGAGTACTATGCGGCGGCCGACGAAGGGACGCTTGCAGCGATCTACGCCGGGCTGACCGGCGAGATCCCGCGTGAGCCCAAAGACACGAGCATCCGGGATCTCTTCTTCGCCGGGGCGCTCGGTGTACTCCTGCTGGAGATCTACCTCCGCTACGGCCGGGGGAGGATCCTCCCGTGACGCGGCTTCTCCTCCTCGCCTGCCTCGCCGCCGCCGTGTGCGTGGCGACCGCTGCGGCTGCCGGCATCACCCTCTCGACCGGGCAGTCCGACTACACCGTGCTGGTCGGAGAAGAGGCTCTCTTTCCCATCGCCGTCGAGAACACGCTCGGCACCGATACCACGGGGGTGCTCGTCCGGGACGTGCGGTTCGTCCCGGAGGGCGGCGAGGGGAGCAGTCCGGCGAGAGAATCCCGGTCCCGGGCGATCACCATCTTCCGGGATACGACGGAGATTTCCGCCAGCGTCGGAACGGCGGCGGTACCCGGCACATTCTTCTTCGATATCGCGTTCGAGTACGGGAACGCCCCGCGCACCCGCATCAGTCTCCCGGAGATCCGGGTCCACGTCGTCAGTTCGACTGCAGAAGAGACGGATCAGCAGAACCCGCAGGTGAGCTCCGTCTCGTCGGTCTCGACAGAGGCAGGATCCGGCGGGCCGGAGGGTGGGTCCTCGCCCTCGTCCACGAAACGGCCCGGAGAGATGATGCAGGATATGGGGTCGCTCCGGGAGCAGGCGGCATGGGAGCAGGACCGCATGCAGGCGCTGCGGTCCGCACTGCTTGCCGGGCTTGAGGACGACCCGGTTGTCCGGGAGATCCACGCCGTCCTCACCTCGCACGGGTATACCCGGGCAGCGACGACGGTCAACCCCACGGGTGAAGGCACGGGAACGTTCTCGTTCGAGTACCGCGGAGGCGCCGGGGATGCGATACGTGCCGGGGGTGCGGTGGAGAACGGCTCCGCAACGTATGCGGCGTATGCCTCAGAGAGATCGCTCGTGGTGCCGGGTGCGGTCGTGGCAAACGAGATCTACCGACAGTATGCCGGTGAGCTCGCCGATGCCGGGTTCTTCCCGGTTACGTCTTCAATGAATGCAACGGTGGGCGCCTCCTCTGTCGGCATAGGGTTTATCGACGGCCAGAACCGGACGGCGAGGATCGTCGCCACCCTCTCCGGCGGAGAGGTGCGGGACGTGATGCTCGAGAAGCCGTCCGACTTCGCCTGGCTTGCGGGTGCCGGCGCGCTCTGTATCGTTCTCCTGATCGGCTACCTCGTCCGGCGAGGAGGACCGGGAGTGCCGGCTCCGGCGGTCTCCCCGGTTCCCCCCGACCCCCGTGGCGACGCCCTCCGTCTCCTTGAGGCGGCACGCGAAGAGTTCGGCCGCGGCGACCGGAAAGAGGCGTACGGAACGGCCGGCAGGGCGTTGCGGTCGTACGTCTCATCCGCATACGGGGCCGGCACGGAACTTGCGGACGGTGATGTCCTGCGCGTACTCAAAGAATGCGGCCATGAGATCACGGTCGCCTCTTCCGTCCTTAACCAGTGCGAAGCCGTCTCCTACGCCGGGTCCCCACCTCGGAATGAAGAGTTTCAGGCAGTCTTCCGGACAATTGAGGCCTTTATCCGGCAGAACTAATTTAGCGGCGCTGCCGATGAAAATTAACCGGAAGTCATTATATCTCATGCGGTTAATTGAACAAAGTTGATTGGTGCCGGGTTTCAGCACCTTTTTCATCTCTATTTTCCCAGTCTATTCAGGATAAAAGGCATACCATGACCCTGCTTCTTGCCCTTGACGATACGGACAACCATCAATCCCGGGGGACGGGCAGCCTGGCCCGTGCGGTCGCCGATGCGATCAAGAGACACTACCCCGTATGGGGTGTCACCCGGCACCAGCTCTATGTCCACCCCTCGATCCCGTACACGTCCCACAACAGCTGCGCCGTCATCCACATCGATGCCGACGGCGGTGAGCCGCTCAAGACCGCTCTCTCCATCGCCGAGGAGACGATGCTCGACGACTTCGTGGAGGGGAGCGACCCCGGACTCGCCGGGGCGACCCTCGACCAGGTGGCTCCTGCCCTGATAGCATTCGGCCGCGATGCCCAGCAGATGGTGCTCACCCAGGAACGTGCCCGGACACTGGCAAGGAACCTCGGCATATGGTTAAAAGGCCTTGGCGGCACGGAAGATGGCGTGATTGGCTCGATGGCTGGTCTCGGGCTTGCAGCGACATACAACGACGGCAGATTCCTCCAGAAGGGCACCATCCGCAGCCACACCGGCCCGACACCGGTGCATGTCCTCCTCGGAGCAGGGATCGACGAGATCATGACGCTTGACGGCAGGAGGGTCACCGAAGGGACCATCATCCTCAAAGAAGGCAAAGCTGCCAAAGCCTGCCCCATCAACGGCAGAGCCGTCCTCTTTGTAGACGAGCGGGATGGGGAACTGGTTGCGATAAAAAGGAACTGAATATGGAGTTCGGGAGAAGAGTCGTACTGGCGGTCGTCGTGCTCGCGGCGGTCGTCGCTGCATCGTTCCTGATCGATACGGCCGTCTCGCAGGCCTATGCCCCGGAGGGTGGTTCAGCTGACTCTCTCCTGCAAACCGCAGCCATCGATCGCTACGATCTCCGGTACGGCCCGCAGTCCTGGCGGCCCTATGCCACACCGATCGCGATCGGTCCGGGTGACCTCCCCTCCGGGAGCTGGTACCTCGCCTTCGTCGACCTGGGTGTGGTGCCCGTCGGCGGGAATCCGGCCCTCGCGCGTACCGGTTCGGTCAGGGTCGATTACCGGTTCACGGATCTCGCCGGAACGGCATCGTTGGGTGCCTACGGTCTCCACGTCGGGGACGGCAGGGCATGGACGAACCGGCAGTCCGGCTACGGCACCTCCGGCTACTACGTCTCCGGGACCGCTGCACCCGGCGACTCGCCCCGGTGGGCAACTCCTCTTCCGGAAGGCGACCGGTATGTCGTCGAGGTGGCAGGATCTCCGCGCCCGGTCGACGAGGATGCGGCACGAAATACCCGCACCCTCTGGTTCGAGCGGATCAACTCGGGCCTGGACGGGCTCCATATCACCACCGATCTCGCGGCCCGGAAAGGGCAGGTGACCGAGACCACCGATCTCGACGGCTCGTTCTACGTCACGTATACCGGCGGCAACAGGGTCGGGGGCCTCTTCCTGATGGTCGCCGTCGACCGGCCGCAGCCGGAAACCTTCGGGCTCGCGCTCGAATCAACGTTCGTGGAGGATAATCGATGAAACGCCCTTCTTACTTCAGCCTGTACGAGATCGCCCTGCTCTCGCTCTTCGGAGCTCTCGTCTTCGTCCTGCGGGCGGCGATCGTGGTCCCGATTCACACCCCCGGTAGTTCGGGAGTCTTCTGGGTTCTGCCGCTCGTCGTCGGCGCCGCCCTCGTGCGGAAACCGGGGGCCGGAACGTATGCCGGACTGGTATCCGGACTTCTCGCCTCGTTCTTCGGCATCGAACCGCTCCATGTCTTCGACATCTTCAAGTACACCGCAATGGGGATCACGATCGACCTCGTCTCCATAGCGTTCGGCTACCGTCTCGACAACCCCCTCGTCGGCTTTATCGCCGGCGCTGCGGGGAACGTGGTGAAGATGGTGGTGAACTACGCCGTGCACCTGCTCCTCGGCGTCCAGGGCGTCTTCATCCTCCTCGGCATCGGGTTCTCGTCGGCCACGCATATCATCTTCGGGGGCATCGGGGGTGTCATCGCCGCTCTGATCGTCGGACGGCTCTACAGGGCGGGCGTTGTGCATCAGGACGATGTGCCGGATGAGGGCTGACCCGGCGATCGAGTTCAGGTCGGTCTCGTTCCGGCACCCGGCCTCCCGGTCGGCCCGACCACGGGAGGTGCTCGCCGGGATCGACTGCGTCATCAGAGAGGGCGAGCGCGTGCTGCTGACCGGTCCGAGCGGTTCGGGGAAGACGACATTTCTCCGGTGCTGCAACGGCCTGATCCCGCACGCCCGACCCGGCGTCTTCAAGGGCGACGTCTTTGTCCGGGGACGGAACACGCGTGACTGCACGATCGGCGACCTTGCCACCACCGTCGGTATGGTCTTCCAGAACCCGGACCACCAGATCTTCTCAAACGACGTGGTGAGCGAGATAGCGTTCGGCCCCGAACAGCTCGGCTGGCCCCCATCGCGGATCGACCGGGCGGTCAACGGGATCCTGGAGCAGTTCCGGCTTGACCGGCTCTGCGACCGGCAGACGACCGAACTCTCCTGGGGAGAGCGCCAGCGCCTGGCGATCGCTTCCGTCGTTGTTCTGCACCCTGCAATCCTCATCCTCGACGAGCCGTTCTCCGGGCTCGATGCCGCGAGTGCGGCCGGGCTCCTCGACCTCCTCGATACGTTAAACAGGGAGTCCGGCATGACGATCATCCTCTCCGAACACCGGACAGAGTTCGTTGCGCGGTGGGCATCCCGCCGGATATCCCTTGTCGGCGGGTCAATCATCGAACCTCCCGCACCGGATGCTCTCCCGCGGGATCGTCGTCCCCGCCGGATGGCAGGACCTCCCCGTGCCGGTATCGTCGCCCTGGAGAACGTTACGTTCCGGCACCCGGGCAGAATGGCCCCGGCAATGGACGGCGTCTCCCTCACCATCTACCCCGGCGAGGCGACGGTGCTCGCCGGTCCGAACGGTTCGGGGAAGAGCACATTGTTGAGACTCTTAAACGGCCTTCTGCGGCCGGAGTCCGGGCGGATCGTCGTGGACGGAAGAGAGATCCGGGAGAGCACCGTCGCCGAGATCGCCCGCACCGTCGGCCTGGTCTGCCAGCATGCCGACTACCAGCTCTTCGGGGAGACCATCGCCGAGGAGCTCGCCTTCGCCCCCGCAAACCTCGGCACTCCTCCGGGCGTGATAACGCAGCGGATCGGGCGGGTGCGCGAGGACCTCGGCATCGGGCACCTGGGGCTTACCGCCTCCCCCCTTGCCCTCTCGGTCGGAGAGAAGCAGCGCGTCAGCATCGCGTCCGTCCTGACGATGGATACGCCCGTCCTGGCGCTCGACGAACCGACGCTCGGACTCGATCCCGTCGCCAAGCAGAAGCTGGCCGGGCTCATCGATACGCTCTGCTCCGGGGAAAAGGCGGTCGTCATCGCGACGCACGATGCGGAGTTCTCCGCCGCAGTCGCGGACAGGGTCGTCAGGCTCGAGCGCGGCCGTATCGTGGACGACTGGGTGGTGCAGGAGGAGCGGACATGACCGGCGGGGACGGACGGCACGGCCGGAGGCATGCTCACCGGGCGGTGGGCTACATCCCGGGCGTGTCGTTCCTTCACAGGATGGACCCGAGGACCAAACTCCTGACCGTGCTTGCGGTAAGCATCGCCGCGTTCGCCACCACGTCACCTGTCCGCACTGCATTCCTCTTTGCCTTCGTTGCCGGCCTTGCGGCTGCTGCAGGACTCGTAAGACCGTTTTCTCGGGCGCTCCTCCTTCTCCTGCCGCTCCTCGTCTTCATCGTCGCGGTCGATATCTTCTTTCCTGAGGAGACCTGGGGGCATGTGTACCTTTCGGCTCAGATCGGCCCGCTCTCATCGGTGATAACCTCCGGCGGGCTGCTCTATGCCGCGGCAAAGGGGATCAGGGTCCTTGCCATCGGCGGGATCTCGTTCCTCTTCGTGATGACCACCTCATACACCGATTTCGTCGCCAGCCTTCGCATCAGCCGGCTGCCTCCCCAGATCGCTTTCTCCCTCGGGTACGCGCTGAAGTCGATGACGGCACTCTACGACGACCTCAGGAATATCATGGACGCCCAGCGTTCCCGGGCGCTTGAGTTCGATCGGGGGACGCTCATCAAAAACAGGAGAAAATTGATGGCGCTCGGTGTACCGATGACGGTATCGGTCCTGAACCGGGCCCGGTACGTGACCGAAGCGATGCAGAGCAGGGGATTCGCCTCAGCATCGAGGCCCACCTGCTATCGCCCTCCCCATCCCGGGAGAAACGACCTCCTTCTGCTCGTCGTGCTTATGCTCTCGTTGTCGGGTATAGCGATGGTGCCGATATAGGTGGCTAACTCTTACCGGCCTGCTTCAGCCGCCTCTTCCTTCGGCCCGAACTCTTTCCTGATCCCCTCCGCGAACGTATCAAACCCGATCTGGTCCATCTGGTCGGCGAGATGCCGGTCGCTCCAGGCGTTGCGGTAGACCCAGTAGACGATGCGGTCGATCACCTCGACGACCTCCTCTTCGGTCTCGACGGTGACGAGTTCCCTTCCTGCGGCGGGGGAGGCGCCGCGCCGGCCGCCGACGGTGATCTGGTAGTGATTATACTCCGTCTTCAGGAGGTGATAGGGGCAGGAGTGGACGCATATGCCGCACTGGACGCACTTACTCTCATCAAGAACCGATACCCCGTTCTTCAGAGTTATGGCGCACTGCTTGCAGTACTCCACGCAGGTGCCGCACCCCGTGCAGAGCCCGGGTGTGCGCAGCGGCCGGATCCTGCCGATGATCCCGATGTCGTTTAAGAGCGGGCTGTTGCACATGTGAGTGCAGCCGGATATGGCGATGCGGAGCCGTATCGGGAGTTCCTTCCCGAAGACCCGCTCATCGACCTTCCGGGCGAGATCGATCGTCTCGCAGTTGGCATACTTGCACCGCTCCGTGCCCGGGCAGGCCATGATGTTCACCACTTCGTTATGCTCCGCCCCGATGGGTGTTCCGTTCTTCTCGAGGACTTTTGCGATCTTCGCGAGGTTCTCGGGGTTCACGTGCGGGATCTCCACCGTCTGGCGCATGGTGAGGTGGAGAGAGCTGTCTCCATACTTCTTACTGATCGATGCCAGTTGCCGGACCTGGTCTACAGAGAGGACCCCCGCCGGGATCCGCAACCGTATCGTCGCATAATCTGCGTTCCGCTCGGTGATGACCCCTCCCCGGGAGTAGAGGGCGTAGTCTTGCATCATTCTACAGTAGTAGTTGCCGCCGGGGTTAAAAAGGTGGTTACAGGAGGGCAAGGATGAGGATGACGCCCGCACGGGTGATCTCGTTTGTGGCACCGACGACATCGCCGTTGACGCCGCCAAAGAGGTGCCGGGAGAGGGAGAGCATCAGTGCAACGATAATGACCGTGACCGAGAGTGCGAGTGCGACACTCACTCCGGGAATCGGCAGCAAGAAGAGGGGCAGCGCGAGCAGGGTGGCCGGGACGAGGAACCAGGGCCGTGCAAACCCGTGGAGGTAGGAGTGGATCCCCTCCCGGAACGGTACGCCGAGCGTGGTGAGATAGGACATAGCGACCTTCGCGCAGACCTCGGCGGTGAGGATTGCCGCCGGGAGATATGCAACCGTCTGGAGCCCGGCAAACGCTATGAGCGTGACGACGATCCCTGTCGCGAGGGCGCCGGCCCCGGTGGTCCGGTCGGTCATGGCCGCGACCCTCTTCTCCCGGCTCCCGTGGGCCATGAGCCCGTCGCCGAAGTCCAGCAAGCCGTCGAAGTGGTTGCACCCGGAGAGGACGAGCACCGCTGCGACGGCGACCGCCGCACCCACTACCGGCGATGCTATAAGGGAGACGATGCCGGCCGCTATCCCGCCGATCACGTACCCGGCAAGCGGGTAGAGGTAGGAGCGGCGGGCGAACTGCTCGAACTCGACCGGTCTCCCGAGGGGGAGCGGGGTGCAGAACTGCAGGAGGGCAATGACGGACTTCACATTGACTCACTATAGAGGCGTGACGTGCATCCCGCGATCAGTCCGGCGACGGCATCGTCGAGGAACGGCCCGAGTCTTCCCAGGATTCCCGGCTTCTTCTGGTCATAGCGGGTGAACTCGAACCGTGCGTAGGTCCCCCCGATCACCTCGGCGATGGCCATCCCGATGATCTCGTCGGAGAGCAGGAAGACCGGGTCGTCGGCGATCTCGGAGTTCTTCCGCTTTACGTAAAGTTCGTCCTCGAGCAGGACGGCGGAAAGAAGGAGCGACGATATGTTGGGGTCCTCCAGCGCCTTCCCGATCTTCTCATTCAGTCGATTCGCAGCCTCGTCCGCACTGATCCCGTGCGGTACATACAGTTCCATTGCGGATGCGACGATATCGCTCCTCGTGATACCCTTCTCTTCCAGCCTGCGCTCTACCTCGAACATTGTTCTAGTATTGAGGCTCGCGGGTATTTTGGCTTTGGTATAGCGATGGGCGCTCGCACCGCAGGTGCGAGCGGCCGGAGCTCGAGAAAACGCGAAGCGTTTTCGAGTTGCGATGGGCGGAACGGCCTGAGTTTGAGTACCTGCGGTCCGGAACGGCCTGAGTTTGAGTACCTGCGATGGGCGGAACGGCCGGAGCTTGAGCACCGCCAGGTGCGAGTGACGACACTCCGCAGGACATCCTGCAATACCGGGGTCAGGGGAGCGAAGGTGATATGTGACGTTCAGGCAGCAAAAGGACGTATGTACCTGGTATGTGTGACTGGTGACCCGTTGTCCGGGGAGCAACGTATAGCAGCATATGGTTTGCTCAAGTCTGCACCTGAGCCGTGCGTGGACTATGGATGCGTTGATGATGACCCGTTGCAGTTCTGCACCGCCTTCGCAGTTACCTACAGGCCCCTTTTGCTCTCTGCCATGCCCCCGGACCGCAACCTCTTCCATCCTGCGGCACCAACCTACAACGTAATGTCTCACCCCTTCCTCTCCGAAGATCCGGGTATCCGGCCCCGTCGTCCGATGCTGGCGCTCGTTCTCGGCAATACCATGCTCTCCACCGTCCCCGGCATCTCCGGCGCCGGGCCGACCCCTGAAAAGACCCTGCTCACGCCGGTTCTGGACGCGGAACTCGTCACGACCGGCGCGATCACGAGCATACCGGCCCGGCCGAACACCCCCACCGGGTGCCCGACGCCGGCGTCCATCACCCGGTCCATGATGGAACTGACGGGCCTCGCGCCCGTCCTCATCAACGCCGGGCTTGCCCATACCCCCACGGTCCCCTGTCTGGACGCCTACGGGAGCCCCGGCGGCGATCCGCGGATGGAGGACGCGGTGCCGCAGGCGGCGCTCCTCTTTGAGCGGGGGGAGATGATCGGCAGACTTCTTTCGCAGTACAGCGACCTCCTGATGCTTGGCGAGTGCGTTCCCGGCGGGACGACGACCGCCCTCTGCGTCCTCCGGGCGCTCGGCTACGACGCCTCGGTCAGCAGTGCCTTCATCAAGAACCCGCTGGGCCTGAAGGACGCTGTCTGCAGAGATGTGCTCGCCAGGATAGATGCCACCGGCGCACGAGAGCCCCTGGATATCCTCCGCGCCGCGGGCGACCCCATGATGCCGGTCGCGGCGGGGATCGCGAGCGCGTATTCCGGCGAGATCCTCTTCGCCGGCGGGACCCAGATGCTTGCTGTCGCGGCTACCTTGAAAGCGCTCGGGAAACGGGTGCCGCATCTCGCGACGACTGTGTATGTCAGGGACGATCCCTCCGCCGGGTTCGTCCGGTCGGTCGCCGACGTCGGCACTGTCGCGTACTTCGTCGACCCGAACTTCGCCGAGATCGGACATGTCGGGCTCGCCCGTTACTGTATCGGTGAGGTCAAGGAGGGGATGGGCGCCGGCGGGGCCCTGACGCTTGCCTATCTGATGGGCCACGAACCGGAAGAGATCACCAGAAAAGTCTTCGATTTTGTCAGGAAGTATGCTTGAGGGAAGGACTATACCTTTTTACATCCATCTATAAGCAATGCTTCCACTTTATGTGGTCAACAATCATGGACAGTTCAACCACCTGATCTTGAGGGCACTCCGGGACATGGACATTGAGGCCACGATGATCTCCAATGAGACCTCGCCGGCCGAGGTCTCCCGGGGCTGCCGGGGCATCATCCTCGGCGGCGGCCCGACCCTGGACCGTGCCGGTGCCGCTCCTGCGTACCTCGATCTCGATCTTCCCGTTCTCGGCATCTGTCTTGGGCTGCACATCATGGCGACAGCCCGGGGGGGTGCAGTCCGCCGGGGGGCAAGCGGCGGATTCGGTGCGGTCGAGGTCGATATCCTCGAACGGGACAGCCTGCTTCAGGGCTACCCGGACCGGATGCAGGTCTGGGCGTCGCACGCAGACGAGGTCTCGGTGGTTCCCGCTGGCTTCGTCCGGCTTGCAGAATCGGTAATCTGCGGCGTAGAGGCGATGGCGTCTCCCGATGAACGCCTCTATGGTGTCCAGTGGCACCCGGAGGTCAGCCATACCGTCAACGGACGGGTCATCTTCGAGAACTTTGACCGGATATGTTCGGAGTAGACGACGTTGCGGGCCGGGTCGGGTCCATCGGGTTTTCCTGCCAGCGGTGCGGGGCCTGCTGCCGACGGATCGCGGAGGATTCGAACCTGGTTATCGTGAGCCCTGCTGAGATCCGGGTAATCATGGCGGCTACCGGGATGGCATGGGATGAGGTTGCCGAGCCCTATCCCGACTTCATCGATGCCGGCAATGGCGGCGAGTATACGCTTGCGTGGTGCATCCGGCGCACTGCCGATGCCTGTATCTTTCTTTGCGACGGACGGTGCTCCATCTACGCCCATCGCCCCTGGATCTGCCGTACATATCCGTTTATGCTCGTCGATGACGGACTGCTGGTCTCCGAGTGCCCCGGCCTCGGGAAACCCATCTCTCTCCGCGACGCGCAGGCTCTCGGCGCCGACCTCTGCAGGCGGCAGGCTGCCGAGGCAGCAGAGGAGGCTGGTCTCCGGATAGTTTACGAGCGTTCGACGGTGTCGCCAGGAACGCGCGCAGTTATCGACAGCGAAGGTATGAAGGTGGTCCATGACTGAGATTCGTCTTGTCGGAACCGCCCACGTCTCGCAGAAGAGCGTTGAGGATGTCCGATCAGCTATTGAGGAGTTCGGGCCCGATATCGTCGGCGTCGAACTCGACAGGGGCCGGTATACAGCGCTCACGGAGGAAGTGGCCGAGCCCTCTGTTGCGGATGTCCTGAAAGGCGGAAACTTCGGTCAGCTCCTTGTTCAGTGGGTGCTCACCTACATCCAGCAGCGGATCGGTGCCGAGACCGGCGTGAAACCCGGTACCGAGATGCTGACCGCAATCGATGAGGCCAAAGCGCACCAGAAACCCGTAGCGTTCATCGACCGGGATATCCGGATCACGCTTGCCCGGTTCTGGGGGAATATGGGGATCTGGGAGAAGTTCAAGTTCATCGGGGCTCTGCTCTACTCGCTGGTGAACGTCGAGGGTGAGGAGATCGATGTGGACACGCTCACGAATCAGGACGTGGTGAGTGCCGCGATGGAGGAGTTCCGAAAGTTCTCTCCTCGGGGTGCCCAGGCTTTGATCGACGAACGGGACGCGTACCTTGCTCACCAGGTCCTGATGCTCGGGGGCCGGTACGAGCGGGTGCTCGCGGTCGTCGGTGCCGGGCATATCCGGGGGGTCCAGCGCTACCTTGATGCGCCGGAGACGCTGCCGCCGCTACCGGCCCTGACCGCCGAGTCAAAGGGCCTGCCGTGGGGGAAGATCCTCGGTGCGGCAGTCACCGGCCTCTTCCTCCTCCTCTTCGCCGCGATAGCCTTCTCCGGCGTGGGCCTGGACATCCTGCTCGCCGCCTTTGTCTACTGGATCCTGATCACCGGCGCGTTAAGCGCCGTGTTCACACTGCTCGCAGGCGGGCACCCCCTCTCGGCCGCAACGGCGTTTGCCGTCTCCTGGATGACGTCGCTCAACCCGCTGCTTGCGGCGGGATGGTTCGCCGCCGCCGTCGAGGCAAAGATACGGAAGCCCACCGCCGGAGAACTTCGTCAGATCATCGCGGCGGAGACCTTCTCGGAGATGCGGAAGATCCCTCTCTTCCGGGTGGTGCTGGTCGCTGCTCTTGCCAATGTCGGGTGCACGATTGGGGTCATTGCCTACTTCCTCTTCATCTTTCCCGTTCTCGGGATCGATCCGACGGTGGTCATCACCGACGGTTTCTCGAATATGCTGCAGATGATACAGGGCCTCTTCTAGGGCCGCTCCCCCGATGAGGCATCCCTATCTCCTTTTCCCCAAGGTATTTAGGCCAGGAGTGCCCACCATCGTTGCATGAGTCCGATTGGTGGAACGGTTAACCTCGGTGTCACTGTCATACGGAGCAGGCACAGCGTGCGGAAGTACAAGGACACTCCCATCGAGGAGAAGATCATCAAGGACGCCCTTGACTGCGCGCGCCTTGCCCCGACGGCGAGAAACGAGCAGCCCTGGCTCTTTGGGACCATCCAGAATCGCGAGACGCTGCGGGCAATCGCGGACCTGGCCGAGAACGGCAGGTTCATCGCCGATGCACCCATCTGCTTCGCTGTCTTTGGAAAGAGGGACGCGAAGTACTACCTTGAGGATTGCTGTGCCGCGACGATGCAGCTCCTCCTCGCGCTCCAGGCCTGGGGGATCGGGTCCTGCTGGGTTGCGGGGGAGAAGAAAGATTACGCCGAGGACGTCCGGAAACTCCTCAACGTCCCTGAAGAGTACACGCTCGTCTCTCTTATCCCCGCGGGATACCCCGAAGAGATCAAGATCACGCAGAAGAAGATCCTCGACGAGGTCACATTCTTCGAGCGATACGAGGAAGAGTAGGTGGATAACACCCGAACTATTTTTGTACCGTCGTTTCCCGGCTGAAAATGCAGGGCCCTTCTCTTGACGACGGGGCTCACGCAATATCCGCGGAGTACGGGGCTGCACGGGCTCTGCTGCTGCGTGATGTCTGCAGTGCAGACGGACTCGAGGTCTGATCTCTCCTATACATCGCTCTGTTTTGCCGGGCAGTAGGGGCAGAGCGCGTTCTCGACGTCGTCGGCCTTCTCACGGACGGGGCAGAGGTATTCCCCGTTCCTGACCTCGACCGTAAACCCGCCGGGAAAGGGCGTGCCCACCGGGTGGGCGGGGCGGTCGAGGACAAACATGTTGAAGGCAGCAAGGAGGAAGTAGAGGACCTCGAGGTGCTGCTCCTCCTCGTCCACGGCAAGGCATGTCTCCTCGACCATCTTGCAGAAGTCCTGGAACTCTCCGGGAAGCGGTTCATCCGGTACATCCGCGCCGCCACGGCGCATGGTGGTGATGAGGGCATGCTGCGTCTCAAAGATCATCTCCATCATGCGCGGGTAGAGGCGCTGTCGGTATCCTGTGGGGACGGCCTGGAGGTCTTTCTCCACCCTCCCTCGCATCGCCTGGAGGTCGAAGAGCGAGTAGCCGGAGACCTCGCGGTAGAGGGCAGCCGCAAGCTCCCGTCGCGTCGTTGCCGACCGCAGGCGGGCGCAGACCTGGCGGGCGCCTTCAGGCCCCCGGATGGTGTTCATAGCATCACTCAGGTAATCTTCGACCGTAGAGGGTATCAGTCCTCGCCCGATATGCGCCACATATGGAAAACTTTATTAATGTAGGAAGGCAACTTCCTTCCGATGAACATCATGAACAACCAGTTGATAATCCGGGGGCCGGGGTATGATTGACACCGGCGCTACGGCGTTTGTTCTCATCTGTACGGCTATGGTCATGCTGATGACCCCGGGAGTGGGGCTCTTCTACGGCGGGCTCGTCCGGCGCAAGAACCTCATCTCCATGATCGCACTCTCGTTCATCGCGTTCGCTCTCGTCAGCATCCAGTGGGTCGTCTGCGGCTACAGCCTCTCGTTCGGGACCGATCTCCAGGGGCTGGTCGGAGGCCTCGAGTACGCCTTCCTGCAAGGCATCGGTGTGGACGGCGACGGCATTCCCGACCTGCTCTTTGTGGTTTTCCAGATGGTCTTTGCAGGCCTCACGCTTGCAATCGTGACGTCCGGGGTTGCGGAACGGATCAAGATCAGTTCGTTCCTCGTCTTCGGCCTGCTCTGGACGACGCTGGTCTACGACCCGCTTGCTCACTGGGCCTGGGGTGGCGGATGGGCGGCGCAACTCGGCGCGCTTGACTTCGCCGGCGGCACGGTTGTCCACATCAGCTCCGGGTTCTCCGCGCTCGCGCTCGCGCTCGTCATCGGGAAGCGTCTCGGCTTCGGCGGCCACGGCATGGAGCCGAACAACATCCCGCTGGCTCTCCTCGGGGGGGCGCTCCTCTGGTTCGGGTGGTTCGGGTTCAACGCCGGCAGCGCTCTTGCCGCAGACGGCCTTGCGGCAAATGCATTTATCGTGACGAACATCTCGGCCGCTGCGGGGGCCCTTGCCTGGCTTTGCGCTGCCTGGGTTCGGGGCAGGCCCGGATCGATCGGGATGATCAGCGGGGCCATCGCCGGGCTTGTCGCCATCACCCCGGCGGCCGGGTTCGTCGATCCCATGGCCGCCATCGTGATCGGTGCCGGCGCAGGCCTCTTCTGCTACGGCGCCCTGGTCTTCCGCGTCCAGAAAGGTCTTGACGAGAGCCTCGATGCCTGGGCGATCCACGGCATGGGTGGCATCTTCGGCGCTCTCGCAACCGGGGTCTTTGCGGTCGCGGCAATCGGCGGCGTGAGCGGCATGATCGATGGTAACCCGGTTCAGTTCCTCATCCAGGTGGTAGATGTGGGCGTGGTCGTGGCCTACTCATTCGGCGTGACCTACGCCATCGCGAGGGTCGTCGACGCGGTGTTGGGGCTGCGGGTCACCGAGGAGGAAGAATATGTCGGACTGGACATCGCCCAGCACGGCGAGTCCGTGCGGGTGTGAGGTGATCCGGATGAAGATGGTCTGCGCAGTCATCAGGCCGGAGATGTTCGACTCCGTGAAAGCAGCGCTCGAGGCGGACGGCATCTACGGCATGACCGTGGGCGAGGTCATGGGACGGGGGGCACAGCGGGGCATCGCCCTCAAGTTCAGGGGGAAGGTGATGCCGGTCGAGCTCATCCCGAAGGTGAAGATCGAAATGGTCGTCAGCGATGCCGATGTCGAGAAGGTCATCGGTATCATCCGGGCGAACGGCCGGACCGGGAAGCCGGGCGACGGCAGGATATTTGTCCTGCCGGTCGAGACCATCTGTCGGGTACGGACGGATCTAGAGGATCCAACCGATCCATAACCCCCTTTTAACCGGTCTCCCTCTCCGCTGGCCGCTACTTCGTGAACTGCGGCAGGATCTCCTTTGCGGCAGACTCCATGAACTCACGCTGCTGCTGCCCGATCTGGTGGATGCAGACGTGATCGAATCCCTTTTTCACGCTCTCCTCGATCTTCCTGACATAGGGCTCCGGATCGGGGCCGCAGACGACGTGCTTTGCGACGTCCTCCGGCGTCGCCATCTTCGCCACCTGTTCGTAGTGAACGGGGGTGGGAAGAAGCCTGTTGAGTTCCCCGGTGTTTGCCGCGATCGGCCACTGCTCGTAGGCGGTCGTCCGCCCCTCTTCCTCGGTCTCTGCCCAGCAGACCGATATCTCGATGTATGCCGGCTTATCGCCGCCCCCGGAGTCCCGGAAGATGATGAGGTTCTCCTCTGCATTGGTGCCCGGGTTGATGAACCCGTCACCGGCCCGCCCGGCCAGAGAAGCGCTGATCGGGCCTTCGGACGCGATGTAGATGGGAGGGAGTTCATCAGGGAGCGAGAATATCTGAGCGTTCTCCAGGGTGTAGAAGGAGCCGTAGTGATCCTGCATACCTCCCTTCCAGAGCAGTCTGATCACCTCGATCGCCTCTTCAAGCATCTCTATCCGGATGGGGGCCGCGGGCCAGGGGTCGCCGAAGACATGCTCGTTGAGGTTCTCGCCCGACCCGAGGCCCAGACTGAACCGTCCGGGCATCATGCTTGCCGCGGTTGCGGCAGCCTGGGCGATGATCCCCGGGTGTGTCCGGATCGTCGGGCAGGTGACTCCGGTCACCAGGTGGAGGTCCGCCGTCACCTGCGAGATGCCGCCAAGTACTCCCCAGACGAACGGGCTCTGCCCCTGTTGGTTTGTCCAGGGGTGGTAGTGATCCGATATCATGGCAAACCTAAAGCCGGCATCTTCTGCCTGGCGGGCGTAGCAGACCAGGTCGAGGGGCCCATGCTCTTCGCTCGCCAGTTTATATCCAATTTCGACCATCCTTCAATCACATCCGTGCCGCCGATACGGCCGCCCCGTCCCCCTCTTCCCGGGGGCAGGGACAACGTGGGCGCCGGCTACCTCGTTCATCTCATGGCATATAGGTTTCCCCGGCCCGGCCCTGATAAATAGAATCCTTGTCATACTATACTGCATGGCAACGCCTACTCTCCAGGTGGCGCTCGATCTCCTCGAGCTCGATCGTGCGGTAGAGATCGCGGATGAGGCGGTTCGTGGTGGTGCGGACTGGATTGAGGCCGGAACGCCCCTGATCAAAAGCGAGGGGATGCAGGCCGTGCGGACGCTCCGCGAGCGCTTCCCCGACCATGAGATCGTCGCGGACATGAAGATCGCCGATACCGGGGCCATCGAGGTAGAGATGGCGGCGAAGTCCGGTGCCGCAATCGTCTGCATCCTCGCCGATGCCGACGATACCGTCATAACCGAGGCGGTCCGCTCCGGGCGCAAATACGGCGTCCGGATCATGGCCGACCTCATCAACGTCAGTGATCCCGTCTCCCGGTCGCGGGAACTTGCGGCGCTCGGCGTCGACTACATCAACGCCCACGTGGGCATCGATCAGCAAATGATCGGGAGGTCGTCGCTCGACCTCCTTCATCGCCTTGCAGGGGAGGTGAACATCCCTATCGCCGTCGCGGGGGGGCTGGACGCAGAGACCGCATCCGAGGCGGTCGTCGCCGGGGCCTCGATCGTCATCGTTGGCGGGAACATCATCAAGGCAGCCGACGTGACCGGGGCGGCGCGGCGGGTCAGGGATGCAATCGACCGGCCCGAGATCCGGCCGCGGGAGGAGGAGAGCCAGGACGCCGTCATTCGCCGCTTGCTCGAAGCGGTCTCGGCGCCGAACGTCACCGACGCCATGCACCGGAAGGGGGCGATGGCGGGCATCGTCTCCATCTGCGGCCGGGTGAAAGCGGTCGGCAGAGCGGTGACGGTTCGGACCGTCGCCGGGGACTGGGCAAAACCCGTCGAGGCGATCGACGTCTCCGGACCGGGCGACGTCCTCGTCATCAGCAACGATGGGAGGAAGGATGTCTCGCCCTGGGGGGAACTTGCCACTCACTCCGCGATGAACCGTGGGGTTAGCGGCGTCGTTATCGACGGAGCAGCCCGGGACGTCGACGACATCCGGGAGCTCGGCCTCCCGGTCTTCGCCACGGCGACCGTTCCGAACGCCGGGGACCCCAAGGGTCTAGGGGAGATCAACACCGAGATCGCCTGTTGCGGGCAGGAGGTGCGGCCGGGCGACTGGATCGTCGCCGACGAGAGCGGTGTCGTGGTGGTCCCCCGGGAGCGGGCCTACGAGATCGCGCGCCGGGCGATGGAGGTCAAAAAGACCGAAGAGCGGATCCGCGAGGAGATCCGGCGCGGGAAGACACTCTCTGAGGTCTCGGAACTCCTGAAATGGGAGAAGCGGCACTGATTGTAGGCGGCCCCGCCTAAAGGCGAGGCCGGCACGAGGGTCCGGGATTGCCCCGGGGCCCCGGTTACTGTGAGAGGGATGTCTTGAGGAGTTCTCCGCCGTGGCCAAGGAGCTGCCGGACGGCGTCCTCGATCTGGTCCACGCGCAGGATCAGGACCGCCGCGTCCTTCCCTGAGTATGCGTAGGCGTACTCGATGTTGATCCCCGCATCCCCGAGGACCGATGCGATATCCGAGAGACCGCCGGGCTCGTCACGCATCTTCACGCCGATGACGTCGGTGAACGAGACCCTGAACCCGAGATCTGTCAGCGTCCGGTGGGCGTCCTCCGGCCGGTCGACGAGTGCGCGAACGACACCGAACCCGTCCGCTTCAGCAATACTGAATGCAAAGATGTTGATCTTCGCATCCCGGAGCGCACCGGCGATCGCCGCGAGGCGCCCGGGGCGGTTCTCCGAAAAGATTGAGATCTGTTTGACGATATACGACTTCTCCATTACAATGACCTCCTGTCAACAACCTTCTTCGACTTGCCTTCAAACCGCGGCAGGGAGCCCGGTTCGACCAGTTCTGCGTCCACGCTCACGTTCAGGGAACCGCGCAGGCGGTGCTCCACCTTCCTCTTGATCACCATCAGTTCGGTGATCTTGTCGGAGAATGCCTCTTCGCTCACCTCCACTCGTACGAGCATGGAATCAAGCGCACCCTTCCGGTCGACGACGATCTGGAAGTGCCTCCCGACCTCCGGGATCTCGAGCAGCGCATGTTCCACCTGCGACGGAAAAACGTTGATACCGCGAACGATCAGCATATCATCCACTCGTCCCCGGATCCGGCCGATGCGCGGATGAGTCCGGCCGCAGGCACAGGCATCTTCTTCGAGAGCCGTCAGGTCTCCTATCCGGTACCGGACCATGGGCAGCGCCTCTTTCTGCAGCATGGTGATGGTCAGCTCGCCCTGTTCCCCGGGTTCGAGCACCTCGCCGGTCGCGGGGTCCACGATCTCGACGAGCGCGAGGTCACCCCATATGTGGATCCCCTGCTGCTCGGCGCACTCGGTGAACATGGGCCCGGAGAGCTCGCTCGTCCCGTAGATGTCGTAGGCACGGATTCCGAGCCACTCCTCGATCCGGGTCCGCATCTGTTCCGACCAGGGTTCGGCGCCGAGGAAGCCGATACGAAGTTCGGTATCATTCTTGATCGAGACGCCCATCTTCTCCGCCACCTCGCCCATGTGAAGGAGGTAGGAGGGGGTGCAGGCGATGGCAGTGACGTGGAGGTCCTGCATCAATTCGACCTGCCGCTCGGTGTTCCCGACACTTGTGGGAAGAACGGTTGCACCGACCCTCTCGGCGCCGTAGTGGGCGCCGAGGCCGCCGGTGAAGAGGCCGTAGCCGTAACTCACCTGCATAACGTCCCCCCGCCCGAGGCCGCAGGAAGAGAACCCCCGTGCCAGTGACTCGCTCCAGTTCTCGATGTCGTGCTCCGTGTAGCCGACGACCGTCGGTTTCCCCGTTGTCCCGGAAGAGACATGATACCGGACGAGTTCGTCCCGCCCGGCGGAGAAGATCTTGTCCGGGTAGCCGTCTCGCAGGTCCCGTTTATACATGAACGGGAGTTTCGCGACATCCTCAAGCGTCCTGATGTCATCGGGATGAACCTGCTGCTCTTTCATCCGGCGCCGGTAGAAGTCGTTGAAACTGTAGAGCCGGTACACCAGGGACTTCACGAGTTTGAACTGGAGCCTTCGTAATTCGTCGGGCGGCATCTCTTCCGCTCGCGGGTTCCAGGGTGCCATCAGATTGCCCCCCGCCGGTCGATGACCCGTTTTGCCTTCCCCTCGAACCGGGGCAGCGACCCCGGCTCCACCAGTTTCACCGCGGTCCTAAGGCCGAGCGTGTTGTGGAGCTCGCCGGCGATCTTCTTCTGCGTGCGGGCGAGGTCCTGGAGTTCACCGGAGAACCCCGCTCTGCTCATCTCTACTTCGATCGTCATCTCATCCAGATGTTTGACGCGATCGATATATACCATGAACTGCTCTCCGACCTCGGGGAGGGACCGGAGCACATGCTCGATCTGTGAAGGGAAGACGTTGATCCCCCGGATAACCAGCATGTCGTCGCTACGGCCCGTGAGTCGTGCAATCTTTACCCCGCGCCCGCAGGCACACTCCTCGTCCATCAGCCGGGTCACGTCGCCGGTGCGGTAGCGGACGAGCGGGAGCCCCTCCTTGACGAGCGGCGTGATGACGAGTTCACCCCGCTCGCCGGGACCGAGCCTCTCCCCCGTCTTCGGGTCGATGATCTCTGTAAGGTAGCAGTCGTGCCAGATATGAAGCCCGTTGTGTTCGGGGCACTCAAACGCCACTCCGGGACCATACATCTCCGAGAGGCCATAACTGTCGAAAGCCTTCACCCCGAGCCGCCGTTCGAGTTCGGTGCGCATGCTCTCCGACCAGGGTTCTGCCCCGAAGATCCCGGTCTTAAGGGTATCCAGCGTCTTTCCCATCGACTCGGCCACTTCGGCGAGATGGAGGGCATAACTCGGGGTGCAGTGGATCGCAGTCACCCCGAAGTCCTCGATCATCTCGATCTGGCGGCGGGTATTCCCGGTTGCGCTCGGGATCACGGTTGCCCCGATCTTCTCGGCGCCGTAGTGAAACCCGAGCCCCCCGGTGAAGAGACCGTAGTTGACCGCGTTCTGGAAGATGTCGTCCTCTCCAAGGCCGATCATCGTCATGTTCCGTGCGATCAGTTCCGACCAGTTATCCAGGTCCTGCCGGGTATAGCCGACGACGGTCGGTTTCCCCGTCGTGCCTGAGGTGGTGTGGATCCGGACTATCTCCTTCATGGGGACCGCAAAGAGGCCGAACGGGTACCCGGCCTGGAGCTCCTTTTTGTAAGTGAAAGGGAGTTTCTCCACGTCGTCGAGCGTCCTGATCTCGTCTGGAGAGACGCCCGCTTCCTTGAACTTTCTCTGGTATAGTCCAACATTTTCTGCCTGATGCAGCGTCCATCTCAGCCGCTTGAGCTGAAGGTCCGCGAGTTCTCCAGGCCGAATAGTCTCCATCGCTCTGTTCCAGAACATAATACTATCCCATCGGTGGTTGCCCGGCGGTACGGGTCCGCAGTCAGCGGATCACCGCCGGGCATACGTTACCACTACATGGGCGGCCGATGGGGAAAAGGTTTGTCAATCCGTGGCATGGTACGCTGTAGCAGCACCAGAACCTGTTCCTAACGGCCGGGGCCAGCTGGCGCCCCCTTCGCGGAACGCATCGAGAGCAAACTCCACAAACATCTGTGCTTCTTTGGGGTGGGGCGCACTCTCGGGCACGGTGACGGCGTAGACGATCGGCTGCCCGACCCGCTCGCTCCCGATAGACCGGAATCTCTGGAACCCGAGGGTCACGTGCACCTTCCGGTAGTCTTTTGCATGCGCTGCGGAACCGAGGTTGATCTCGGGGGGGAGGTCGATCCACCGGAGCCCGTGCTCCTCGGCGACGCTCCTGTACTCGAAGGCGTAGTCAATCCCGCCGGCGTCAAGGAGCGAGAGAAGATAGATGCTCCCGTCCCGGATAGCGACCTTCTCGTCCGCCGGCCTCATCCGTTCCGGCAGGGTGATCGTCGTCACTCCGTCCGCGCGGGTGGGTGCGAGTGCCGGGTCGAAGGAACCGCCGATGATGGCGCTAAAGAGTCCGGGTTCGTTGTAATGCTCTTCGGCAAGCGCCGTCACCATGAGCGCCCGGTAGCCGCAGGCGTCGAGCATGGGGTTTGAGAACCCCGCCCGCACGTCCGGGCGGGCAAGTACCCGGTACCAGTTCTCTGCCGTGATCTCATCGGCCCCCGCGCTCCGGTCGGTGTAGGCGATCACGATCTCGTTTGCCGCAAAGGGAACGTACCAGTCGGTGTAGTTCTCCTTCCCCTCGCCCATCGGGATGTACATCATGTCCGGGATGAGCGAGGCGTCCGCGACCGCGACGACATCGATTGCCCGACCGAGGTCCGTCACCTGCCGAATTGCCTGGATGCTCCCGTGCCCTTCGAGCCGGACATCGATATCCGGGTGCCGGTCTTCAAAGGCGGCTTCCACCTCCTCAAGCGGATAAAGAAGGCTCCCGGCCGGCACCACCGTGAGGACGGTGCGTTCCTGGCCGGAATCGGTGCAGCCTGCGGATGCCGCGAAGACAGCGAGGATGAGGAGAGCGAGGGTCACTGCCGGCCGGGTCATCCTCTCTTGACCTCGACCCGGTCGACCCATTTCACCCAGGAACTACCTTCGGTGATGGTTCCCGGCTCATCGGTGCCGATCACGATCCTGAGCGGCCCACCGTCCTCGTCGGGGATTGCGGCCCCGTTGAACTCATAGGCGAGAACCAGAGTAATGGCGGGCGAGGGTTTCTCCTTGAGGTCCTGGTCGAAGGTCACAAAACCTTTCCCGGCCATCTGCTCGTCGTCAAAGACCCAGTAGTAACCGTCAGGCGCTGAAATTCCGACCCGATCGCCTTCTTCAAACCCGCCGACACGATCGAGCAGCGTTGCAAGGGACACGCCCCTGACCCTGTACGGCCCGTACTTGATCCCGACCGTGGAGACCGCATGGCCATACCCTTCCCATGCGGGAAGCGCCTTGATCTCGGAGAAAGAGAGCACTTCCTCTTGGGTGCCGTCAGAAACGGTGAGGTTCCAGGATATATCTTCCCCTGCGGCTTTGGTGGGACCGGTTGTCCCGGTGCACCCGCAGGCGCTTGCAACGCAGACGAGGATGAAGACGGCCAGAAGCCGGACGAAACGAGCCTTCATCTCCGCATTCTCCATACGTAACTCGCAACACCAAGCCCGGCCAGAAGTCCGAAGAGCGGATCCGGGCTCGGGGGAGCCTGTGCAGATGCCTGGGCCTCTGTCGTTTCAACCGCGGCGGATCCCTGGAGCGACTTGACCGGGACGTCCTTGGCTCCGGTATAGCCACCCTCGTAGACCCGGACCTCGCTGAGCCACTTCACGGTGTAGCCTGAGGTCGAGGGGTAGAGATTGTCGAAGAGGTGGAGGCGTTCGGGCGGGAAGTAATCGCGCATATCCTGGTTCCCGAAGACGTGCTTGCCCTCGGGGTTGGTGGAGTTGTCGGCAAAGATAACCAGGCGCATGGCGGCATGATAGTCGGGCGGGTACCCAACGCCCTGGCGCTCGCCGACATCTGCATCCTCGCCGTTGTACCAGCAGATGCCGATCGGTCCCTGGCGCGGTTCGGGTTCGTAGACGTTCTGGTATCCAAACTCGATGTGGTAGCCGTCGACTGCCCTGACCATCACCTCGTCGCCGGGCTCTATCCCGCCGACCAGGTCACAGAGGTCGGCAAGGTCCGTCCCCTTCACCGCTCCGCGGTCCTTGAAGTTGGTGGTCTCGTTCCGGTCCCACTGAGTCTCTTTGTCATCGGCGAAGACTGGCCCCTGGTGGTAGTAGTGGGTCACGCCGTCCCCGAGGACCGGGAGGTTTGCCTCCATCCAGTGATAATCGACCGTCGTCTCGTTTAAGACTGTCTGCCCGTCGGCTGCGATCTTTACGACGTGCAGTTCAGTCGTCGGTGCTGCCGAGGCGGCAGCGACGAGCATGCTCACGCAGAGGAGCGCGAGCAACATCCGTGTCACTTTTCTTTGCATACTCTTCATCTCCAAATTATGGATAGCATCGCCGCGCCGCGGAGGGCCGCGAGAACCCCGCACCACCCGGGCGGCTGCTTCTCTGGCGGGGGAGTATTTGCGGGAGGCTGACGACGTCGAAGACGGTCCCTCCCGGATAGATCCCTACCTCACCGTCCTCTTCCGCGACCGTCACCATCTCGCGATCGATCGAGTCGGGGCTGACGGCAGCCCGGACGTAGGCGAGGTTCTGCTCACGGCCGGCCTGGTACTCTCTTGCTTCTCTTCCGTGAGCGCGTAAAACGCATCTGCTCACCGGTATTCCTCCTTCAGGGCCACCACGCACCGGGTTGTCTCCCCCGGTTTCACCAGCACGTCCTCGACTGTCCTCGAATCATCGTCTGAGACGGCCCTGACCTCGTAGGTGCCGATGCTCATGCCGTTGAAGGTGTACGGCGTCTTCTCCCCCGTGTACCGGCCATACAGGTAGATCTTCGCGTCCGGAACCATGCTCTCGACGAGGAGATTCCCGTGGGTATACTCCCGGAGCGCGCAGGTGATGGCGCCGCCGGTCTCGGCCCCCTCGGGTATCCTGATGACCTCTTCGGCGGGGAGGTAGCCGGGCATCGAGACCAGAATACGGTGCTGGCCGGAGGAGAGGCCTCCTATCCGGCACGGGGTGCGCTTTGCGGTGGGGAAGCCGTCGACAAAGACCTGGGCCCCGGCGGGGCTGGAACTGATGCTGATCGAGACGGTATCCCCACTCCGGGGCTCGATCCGATACGTTTCGCCGGCTCCGATGCCGGAGGGAACGGCGTAGGATAGGAACATTCCGTTCCGGGAGACGGTGATCCAGGACTTCGCGCCTTCGATCACGGCGTCGGCCGGGATGGTGGCGGCAGGGTAGAACCCGTTCATCGTAAACCGTTCACCCCGGTAGGCCTCCGAGTCGACCCGAATTTTCTTCCTGCCTGGGATGGTCACGCCGTCGAGGAAGACCGGGGCAACTGCGTCCGGGTGGACCCAGGCCTGAACAGTCTCAAACCGATAATCAGACTCCTCTCCGTTACTACTCTGATCGCCCTTCTCGACCATGACGTTGTGAAGTCCCTCGCGGAGACCATAGACAACACGGGGCGTCTGCGACGCGAGCCTCCTGTTGTCGACAATGATCGTCATGCCCGGAGGGTACGATTCGATGTAGAGCCCACCGGAGTGATTCGTCATGATCCGGGTGCCGACCGGCGTCGGTGCGGGGAGCAGAGGGGTGCCGGTCGGCACGGGGGTTATAGCACCTTCGCCGGGGGCAGGGGTGCTCTCCGGCCCCGGTGGGGCTATCGTACTCTCTCCCATTCCGAAGAACAAGAGCAGCCCGTTCATGAAAGTGAGGATGGTTTCGATGAAAGCCTCAATAGGGTTATTCGGCGCCGGGTGCCCGGCTACAGGTTCACCGCGGCCTGTTGTGGTGTTCGCTCTGGTTTCACCGCCTGCCGGGGAAAGGAGCAGATCAAGGGTGGTATGCCCACCCTCCTCGACGGTGACGGTCCTGGTTGCATTCCGGTAGCCCGGCATCATGAGATAGATCGTATGCTCGCCGACCGGGACCGCTTCCAGGGTTGCATTGGTTCGGGATCCTGTCTCTTTTTCGTCAAGGTAGATGCTCGCGTTCGTTGGAACCGAGGATACGGTGATTCTTCCATTTCCGGTGGTGGCTTTGCTGGTAGTACTGTTTTCAAAGACCAGATCGAGGAGGCTGCACTCGTCCCCCTCGACGGTGACGGTCCGGGTGATATTCCAGTACCCCGGCAGCATGAGTTTGATCGTATGCTCGCCAGCCGGGACATCTTCCAGGGTCGCATCTGTCCAGAACCCTGTGGCGTTCCCGTCGAGGTAGATACTCGCGTTCATCGGGACCGAGGTGATGGCGATGCTCCCGTTCCTGGAGCCACCGCCACCACTGCTGCTATCGCCGCCTGATCCGGTCTCCGGAATCAGGTTGAACTCAACCTCGGCAACGGCGTTCGCCACGACATTGACCCATATATCATCGGGCTGGACGAACCCCTCCTTCTCGACCCGGACTGAGTGGCTCCCGGCCTCGATTTCGGAGAGGGTGCAGGGGGTCGTATCGCCGGTCTCTTCGTCATCGATGAGGACGGCAGCCCCGGAGGGTGTCGAATTTACGTGTATGCTCCCGGTGGGCTCTTCCTCGCTATAAATTTTGATGTCTTTGACGTTCTGCACCGAGACGCCGCTTGCCGAAGGATAGATCCCGGAATAGTAGTACCAGTAATCTTCGGCCCAGGACTCATGCATATCCCAGTTGCCCCAGACATGCATGCCGTCTGCGTTGGTCGTCTCCCCCAGGAAGTACAGACGCATCCCATCGGTGAAACTCTGGTTCACATAACCGGTGTCGCTCCCGTGATACCAGGCAAGGCAGAACGGTCCCTGCCTCGCGTTGGGGCTGTAGATGTACTCTGCAGGCCACTCTTTCGGCAACCCGTCCGATGCGACGAACTTCACCCTATCCTGGGGTTCCGCACCGCCGACAAGGTCGAGCAGATCTGCAACGTCGGTGCCCATGAACTCCCCGTGGTCCTTATAGATCAGGTTGACGTCCTCGGTCGGGTTCCACGGGTCGTATGTCTCACCCGGGTGGGCTTCATTCCAGGCATCCTCAAAGATCGGACCCTGCATATAGTAGATCGTCTCTCCGTCGCCGATTACCGGGAGGTTCTCCTTCATCCACTGCCAGTCCACTGTCGTCTGGTTGAGGACCGTCACACCGTCAGCAGCAAGTTTTGTGACGGTCACCTCCGTCGTGGTCATGCCGGCCGAAACGGGTACGACAAGAAGGATACAGAGCGAGAGGATAATTAGGTGCGGGGCACAGCCCCGCCGGTGCGCTGGTATCATGTTTTGCTCCTCAAGATTCGTAAAAAAAGGGCTACTTCCTCCTCATGAGGAGGAATGCCGCCAGTGCCGCAATCAGCACGACTGCGAGGGCCAGCGCCCAGGTCGGGAACGCAGGTCCAGGTTCCGCGGCTGGAGCCCTTGTTTCTTCTGCTCCTGCGGCCACGGTCTCCGGGACGGTCCATGCCAGGGCGTAGATGCTGA
>NZ_DAOSET010000036.1:0-23978 GCF_035363275.1 Methanoculleus sp.
CCCCGGAGACCCGGCAGGAGGTCCGCGACCTCTCGATCCGGCTCATCCTGCTGCTCGGCATGGTGAGCCTTCTGGGGAGCCTGATCTCGAACGGCGCCCGGAGCGTCACCGGCCCCTACATCCTCCTCCTCGGGGGGAGCGCGGCCGTCGTTGGTCTGGTCGCCGGATTCGGCGAGTTCATAGGCTACGCGTTGCGATCCGTCAGCGGCGTCTACATCGACCGGAATCACCGCTACTGGGTGGTGGCGATGGCCGGCTACGGCCTGCTCGCCGCCATCCCCCTCCTCGCCTTCACCGGACGATGGGAGGCTGCGGCCTTCCTCATCATCGCCGAACGGATAGGAAAGGCTGTTCGGACGCCTGCACGGGACACGATCCTCTCCCACGCGACGACGGCCATCGGGAGGGGATGGGGTTTCGGGGTTCATAAGGCGCTCGATCAGGTCGGTGCGGTCATCGGCCCGCTGGTGATGGTCGCGGCCCTCGTCCTCACCGGCGGCTACACCGCGGGGTTTCTCCTCCTCGGGATCCCTCTCGCCGGTGTTGTGATAATGCTCCTCTTCGCCCGGTCGGTGGTGCCGAGGCCGGGACGCCTGGAGATGAACGGAGGGACCATGGAGGAGGGGGGCGGTCTGCCCGGGATCACGCCATACGCCGCGTTCATCTTCCTCAGCATGGCCGGATTCACCAGCTTCCCGCTCATCTCGTTCCACTTAAAAGCCCTATCGCTCGTCCCCGATGCCGCCATCCCCCTCTTTTATGCCTCGGCGATGATGGCCTCAGTCGTCGTGGCGCTGCTCATCGGGCGGTCCTTTGAGCACATCGGCACCCATCTCCTCCTCGCCATCCCGGCCCTCAGCACTGCGACGGTCCTGCTCGTCTTCTCGCCCATCCCGGGTGCAGCGCTCGCGGGAGCGCTCGTCTGGGGGGCCGGGGTCGGGATCTTCGAGACATCACTCCGGGCATCGATTGCAGAGTCCACGACGGCGGCACAGAGAGGACAGGTCTACGGCACCATGAGTGCGGTCTTCGGGACAGCGTGGTTCGTGGGAAGTGCCGTAATGGGCGTCCTCTACGACGTATCGATCGGGCATATCGTCGCGTACGTCGTCATCGTCGAGGCTGCGGCGCTGATCGCCTACATCTGGATGTATCGCTCGCGCATCGCGGTGAGGTTCCAGGAGGGGATCGGTGACCTCATCTCGTAACCTTGCGGCGCGATTCCGTCCATGCCTTGAGCGCCCCCCCGATTGCGCCGCCGAGAGCGCCGAAGAACCCGAAGTAAAGGGCCAGGGCGAAGAGGAGGACGGCGATCCCGAGGCCGATGAGGGTGCCGATGGGGCCGAGGAATGCCGTCCCCCCGATGACGGCGATGATCGAGAAGATTGCGGCGACGATGAGTCCGCCCATGAGCCCACCGAGAGCGCCCCTGACCGCTCCCGGGGGCCCGAGGTAGCCGCCGATGATCCCCCCGACGATCGGGCCCCCTACCGGGAAGAAGGGGCTTACAACGAGCATGAAGATGAGTCCCACCAGCGTGGAAACCCAGTACGAACCGCCGTCCTCTGCCACTACCCACCTCCCGGTTGAGAAGAGCCGGGGAGGATCGCCCCCCGGTGATCACCCCGTGTTACCGTCCTATCGCCGGATCGCTCCCGCGATGACGCCGCCAATCAGGGAGAGAAGCCCCTGGTAGACGAACGCCGCCACGATAATGACGAGCGATGTGCCGAGGCCCGCGATGAACCCGAACGCCCCGAGCAGGACCGTGCCGCCGACAAGGAGCAGTACCGCGATGACGATGGCACCGAGGATGCCGGCAAGAAGCCCGGCCTTTGCGCCGTTCGATATCCCGCGTCCCGACATCCAGCCGGCGACGAACCCGCCGACGAGCGGCCCGATGACCGGCAGCAGAAAGCCGAGAATAAGCCCCACAAGCCACCCAACGATGACACCAGTCCAGAAGTTATCAGCCATATCGTTCCATCACCGCCGGGAATTCGGAGATGTAGTATATAAGTTTAGGGGTCGGGCGCCGGTCAACGGCGTATCCGGGTCCCGGCCCGCCCGGCAAGGGCTGCGGTGGCTGAACCTAGTGATCCGATGGTCACCCGGTCCCCCCCGGCATCGAGGAACCCGACGGCAGCCTCGATCTTCGGCCCCATGCTCCCGGCAGGGAACTGCCCCGCGAGAAGGTGCCGTCTCGCCTCGGCGACCGTCATCTCGGAGAGATCCTGCTGGTCCGGCCGCCCATAGTTCAGGGCAACGCGCTCGACATCGGTCAGGATCAGGAGGTCGCCGGCGCCGACGAGCCGGGCGAGAAGCGCCGCGGTGTAGTCTTTGTCCACCACCGCCTCGACGCCCCGGAGGGTGCCCCCGGGACCCTTGATTACCGGGACGCCGCCGCCGCCCGCGGCGATCACGACCACCCCGGCCGAGGAGAGCCGGCGTATCGCCTCTCCCTCCACGAGGGCGATCGGGCGCGGCGAGGGGACCACCCGCCGGTAGCCCTGCCCCGGCATCTGCACCATCCGCCAGCCCTTCTCGGTTTCGAGCCGTTTTGCCTGCATCGCCGTGTAAATCGGCCCGATAGGTTTCTCCGGAATCTCGAACGCCGGGTCGGCAGCCGCGACCAGGGTCCGGGTGAGCACCGTCGCGATCGGGCAGTCGACCCCCGCCGCAAGAAGCGCTTCCTGCATCGACTGCGCGAGCATGTAGCCGATCATCCCCTGACTTTCCGCCCCACAGACATCAAGCGGCATCGGCGGGAGGATATCCTTTGTCAGTTCGTTTCGGAGGAGAATATCCCCCACCTGGGGCCCGTTCCCGTGCGTGATGACGACGGCGTAGCCGTCGCCTGCTATCTCTGCGATATGCCGCGCAGCGCAGCGGACATTTGCGAACTGCTCTTCGGCCGTCCCTGTCTCCCGGTGACGCAGGATGGCGTTCCCGCCGAGCGCAACTACCACGGCCTTTCCCGCCATCCCACTACCCCCGCTCCAGCGTGCAGGTCATGCAGTGGGGGCCGCCGTAACCCCCCGTCAGGTTCTCAAGGCGGAGTGGACGGACCTCGATACCGTGCCGGGAGAACTCCTCCTTGTGCGGGAAGAACCGTCCGGTGTTCCTGATCCGGCGGTAGTCCTCCTCCGCCGCGCGGAGGAGCCGCCCGTAGCGTTCCGGATCGCGCGTGGCCTTCCGTTCCAGGTTCTGGAGAACCATCCGCATCACCCGCTCCCCCTCCACCGCAAGGATGCACCCGTCGCGGATGCAGAGGATGTTCGCGGCGTAGGAGAGCTGCTCCAGGATCGAGAGGTCGATCACCGAAAACCCCTTCGACCTGACATAATCGTAGAGGCTCACGGTCTCGCCCGCGGGCTCGTACTCCCTGCCCGCCCGGGAATAGACGTCGACCTGCGCCCGTCGAAGGAGGACCTCAGAGCCGATCACCACCCCGCTTCCCGCGACGTTGAAGTAGGTGTCCAGATGCATATCGACCATCGGGTCGGGCCGGTCGCTCGGGATGAGCGGGTGGCCCGGCTGGTGGACGACGCCGATCTCGTCGTAGCTGGGGGTGCAGTCGAGGAACTGGCATACCCCGGCATGGTTTGTCCGGTCTCCGGTGCCGACGAGGGCGAACTCCCCCATCGGCATGAAGTCCCCGCCCTCGAAGGTCCCGGGCTCCTCGACCGTCCCGGCGACCGGGATGCCGAGGATCTCCCAGAGGAATCGGGTAATCTCCGGTTCCCGGGCTCGCTGCTGTTTTGCCGGCCGCGCGACGACGAGGCCGCAGTCGGTCACTGCCTGCTGGTCCCGCATGAAGTAGAGGTTTGCAAGCGGCTCCTGCCCCGGTATCCGGACGTCCACCCCGCCCCGGGGGTGCCCCCGTCCCACCTCGAGGACCGGGTTCAAGAGGAGGAGAGTGAAGAAGTGCAGCGAGTCCAGTCCGTCGGCGTTCTGCTCCATGCTCCGGCGCGCCGCCGCCACCTCTTTCACGTCCCCCCGGATGGTGACGGTCTCGTACGCCCAATCGACGAGCCGCCGCCGCACCGCCGGGTCGCGGTCGGCGGATTCAAGGACCGTCTCCTTGAGGTGCAGCACCCGGACGCCGAACTCCTCGCGGAGGGTGCGGGTGAGCGCATCGTGCTCCCGGCGCGCCTCGTACCGGCTGAACGCCCGCTCGTAGAGCGCTGTATACGGCTCGAGCAACCCGAAGAACATCTCGACCCCCGGCCGGTGAACAGCAACCGTCCGGAGCGGCTCCCACTCCGCCCGCACGCCCGTTATCATACTCTTCATCCTCCATGCCGGGGAGCAATGAAGAAGTACGCGATCATCACCCCGGCAGCCGTTGCTGCCGCGAGGATCCAGTTCACCCGCCCGCTGAGAGCAAAACTGATGCCGGAATAGATGGCAAACACGAGAATGCCGTAGAGGAGGGTTCTTGCATACCGATGCATCGTATGAGTCCTCTTGCCGGTGAACGGATAAACCTGCCGCGGACCGGGACCGGAGATTCAGGCGAGTTATCACCGTCAAAACAAGAAACTACGCTCTCAACGCTGTCCATCGCCTCCCGGGGAGGCGGGCAGAGCCATCCCCGGGGTCTGAAACCGCAATAATTATTATTCGGGGGAACAACCGACTCACAAGAGATACTATCCACAACCCCGGAGGTGTTCACCTTGAAGATCAGACGTTATAAGTCTCCCATCTCAACGACCGCAAAACCGTTCAGGATAGTGCGGCGGCTGCAGCGCAACCCGACCTACACCCCGCTCAGGACCGGGCCGGTGGTGAACGCCGCCGTGCTCGCCGCTCTCTCGGCGACATCGGCCATGTCCGGGCTGACGCTCGGGGTCTGCATCCGCCTTGCAGGGCTGTGAGACCGCCATCAACACCGCCTTTTTTGGGCCCGTCATAACCCGATGAGATCCATCACCCGGAGCCCGAACAGGACCATCCCCGACCGTAGCGCCCCGAGGAGGGTTTCGCCTTCGATTGTGACGGTGCCGTTTCGCATCGCCGCCCGGAACGTATCAAACGGTTGGTTTGACGCCATGACGTCCTCCACCACTGTGGAGTCGGCGGTCACCGTGACGAGCGGGTCCGGGCAGCCCTTTGCGTCGAACTGCACGATCTTCCGGTCGTGAAAGGTGATTCCGATGACCAGAACGCCGTCGGGAGAGACGACGTGAAGGTTGACCTTCTCGGCTTCGAACGGCCCGGTCACCCACCCCGGCAGCCGACCGGCATACTCGTTGTAGGTCAGGGTATACTCCCGCATCGCAAAGAGGAGGTTCACCTCTTCCGGGGTCATATCGGCGTTATCGACCACGAGCCCGCCCGTCCCCGCCACAAGCGTCAGCACTGCCAGGAGGGCGAGAACCACCCGGAGAGCCGGGATCACCGCAACCCCTCCGTCCGCTCCCCGCCTTCCGGTGCGCCGGTGCCGGGAGTGATGCTACACCCGGATAGAGTCCCCTGGTTGCCCCTGCGGGCGAGCGAATAGCAGCCGTACATGCCGTCTCTGAGGAGGAGTGAGGAAGTTCAGGTATTTCAGAATATCTATCCGCGCCCCACGGGGGAGGGGGGCCGGAACGGGTTTGCCGCCCGGGACCGCACCCCGGGGTGCAGGCAGGGCGACCGGGGCCGAGATCGCGCGGACCCCGCGTGGAAGGGCGCATCCGGGCGGGGAAAAGGAGATATGGCGGCACCGTGTATGGAGAGTTAAGAAGCGCGGACAATCTCTGTACCCGGGCAGATGGTGACCTGTGGAAGAGGATAATATCATCGAGGTGCGGGACCTCGAACATACGTTCAACGGTTTTGCTGCGGTGCGCGGCATCAGTTTCACCGTCAGGAGAGGCGAGATCTTCTCGTTCCTCGGCCCCAACGGCGCAGGAAAGAGCACCACCATCAACATCCTGACAACGCTCCTCCCCCTTCAGAAGGGTACGGTGCGGGTGGCCGGCTACGACGTCGCACGGGAACCCGGGAGAGTCCGGGAGTCCATCGGCATCGTCTTCCAGGACGATGTGCTCGACCGCGACCTCACGGTCCGGGAGACGATGGAGTTCCACGGACGGCTCTACGCCATTCCCCGCGACGAGCGGCGCCGACGGATCGACGACCTGCTCCGGGTCGTGGAACTCGGCTCAAAACGGGACGAACGGACGAAGAACCTCTCCGGCGGCATGAAACGGCGGCTCCAGATCGCCCGGGGGCTGATGACCCGGCCGGAGGTCCTCTTCCTGGACGAGCCAACGCAGGGGCTCGACCCCCAGACACGGATGCGGATGTGGGAGTATATCCGGCAGGTGAACGGTGCCGGGACGACGATCTTTTTGACGACACATTATATGGATGAGGCTGATATGCTCTCGGATCGGATCAGCATCATCGACCACGGCAAGATCGTTGTCTCCGGCACCCCGGGAGAACTGAAGAACACCCTCGGCGAGGACGTCGTCTACCTGGAGACGGCAGACGACATGAAGGCCCGGGAGAGCCTCCGGGGGGTCGGGGAGATTCAATCTATCACCGAGTCACCCCGCGGCCTCTCGATCACGATCTCGGCTGACGGGAGCCACTGCCTCCCGCGGATCGTCGATGCGGTGCGTGGCGCCGGGATCGGGATCTCGAGCGTGAACCTCAAGAAACCGACGATGGACGACGTGTTTGTCTACTACACCGGCAGGGAACTGCGGGATGAAGGGGCATGACTGCCATGGCATGGGAGTTCCTCACCGTCTACTGGCGCGAGATGATCCGATTTGTCCGGTTCAGGACGCAGCTCCTCTCATCGCTCCTGCAGCCGGCGCTCTGGATGGCGTTTTTCGGCGTCGCGATGTCCTCGAACTTCAACCGGTTCACCTCCGCCATTCCGGCCCCGGCTGGCATCGTCCCGGTCGACTACCTCACCTTCATGGCCGCCGGGGTGATCGCGATGACAACCCTCTTTACGAGCCTCTTCGGGGGGATCAGTCTTCTCTTCGATAAGAACTGGGGGCTGATGCGGGAGATGCTCGCGAGCCCCATGCCCCGGACCCACATCATGCTGGGGGTCAGCCTCTCGGGGATGACGAAGTCGTTCATCCAGGTGGCCATTATCATGGCGTTCGGGCTCCTCCTCGGGGTAGAGTTCTTCCCCGGGTTTTCGGCCACGCAGATCGCCCTCTCGGTCCTCGGCATATTCGTCTTCGTCGGCGTCTTCTCGCTCGGGTTCCTCCTCTTCTCCTCAACCATCTCAATGCGCCTCGAGAGCCCGGAGGGGCTGCAGGGGATCATCACGCTCCTCACCCTGCCACTCTTCTTCGTCTCGAACGCCCTCTACCCCATCCAGGCGTTCCCGCCGCTCTTACAGGCTCTCTCGATCTACAACCCGCTCACCCACCTGGTCAGTGGGGTCCGCTACTTCGCCCTCGGGAACGACTTCTTCGCCGTCGGCGCGCGCTACTCCTACACCACGACCGACGTCCTCGTATCGTTCGGTTACCTCGCGGTCTTTGCGGCGGTGATGTATCTCCTCGCCCGCCGGACGTTTGAGAAAGCGGTAGTAACATAAGAACAACCAAGAGAAGGGTGAACATGCAGGGAACCAGGTATGCAATGCTGGTATTGCTGGTCCTCGCCGTCGTCGCCGGCTGCGTCGGGGTGCCGGGCCTTGAGACGACGGAAGGATTCAACCAGACGGTCACGGTGGAGCCGGATAGCGATCTCGTCGTGATCAACCGGAACGGCGGCGTGACCGTGAACGTCCGGGAAGGGGAGACTGTCGTCGTCAGTGCGGTCAAACGGTCCGTCTACGGCCAGGGCGAACTTGATATGGTCCGGATACAGGTGACGGAGGGCGATCCTCTCCGGATCGAGACGGTGTATACCGGAACAGTAAACCCGCGGGTGAGCGTCGACTTTACGATAGAGGTGCCCCCCACGCTCGTCCTGCAGATGGTGGAGAGTTCGAACGGCCCGATCGACCTTGCAGGGGTGCGGGTGAACGCGACAGAACTCCGGACATCAAACGGTCCCGTGCGGGTTCGCGGCGCTCCCGGCGGTGACATCACGGCGGCCACCTCGAACGGACCGATCGAGGTGCGGGGCGCCGAAGGCTACGTCACCGCAAGGACCAGCAACGGCGGGATCACGGTGGAGGGGTCCACGGGAGTTGCAGAACTGCAGACCTCGAACGGCCCGATCGCGGCCGAGATCCCTGCCGTCCGGGGTGATGTGGCGATCACCACAAGCAACGGCCGGGTAGCACTCCGGCTCGCGGAGGACCTCGACGCCAGGATCGTCGCCACCACATCGAACGGTCGAATCGCGGCTGGCGACCTCCCGCTCCTGGCGAGCGAGTCGTCGGGTACCCGGATAGCGGGCACGCTCGGCGACGGAGGGGCGACGATCGCCGTCACCACCTCGAATGGGAATATCGATCTTTCGGGGCTCTGAACCCCGTAACCTTTTACCCGTACGTGACCAACCTTCGAACATCCATGAACCGCCCGCACCTCCTCTACTTCACCGTAGAGGGGATATCCTGTGCACTCCCGCTTGCCGATACCCGGCAGGTCGTCGGCATGGTGGCCCTGCAGCCGGAGACCGGCGGGCGCAGGGGAGTCGCCGGGACCATGAACCTGCACGGCAGGATCGTCCCGGTCTACTCGATCCGGAGACTCCTCGGTCTCCCGGAACGTCCTCCTCTCTCCACCGACGTCCTCATCATTGCTCACCCCGGCAAAGACTGTGTGGCCCTCTGGGTTGATGGGGTTCGGGGGGTGCGGATGAGCGCAAAACCCCTCCTACCCGGGGACACGCCCCCTCTCCCCGGCGTGCTGGTCGCGGAAGACGAAACAGTCCTCATCCACGATCTTCCGGCATTCCTTGCGGCAGACGAGAGCGGACAGTTCCCCCATCTTCCGGGCGGGGTCGAGGCCGGTGAAAAGGAGTCGGCCGATGATCCCGGGAGAGCCGGAGGTATCCTCACCAGCCGGGCGCAAGCGATCGCCCGGCCGAACGAGGAGCCGCGTGAGACCCGGTTCTCGGAGATCCTCACGTTCCGGCTCGAAGGTCGGGAGTACGCCATCGAGACGCAGTACATCCGGGAAGTCTTTATCATCCGCGAGATCACCCCGGTTCCCGGGACGCCCGCTTTCATTGCCGGGATATGTGCCGTCAGAGGGGAGATCATCTCCGTCGTCGATCTCCGCACGCTCTTCGCGATCCCGAAACACGGGCTGACGGACCTCAACCGGGTCATCGTTCTCACTAACGGGACGATAACCTTCGGAATCCTTGCGGATTATATCACGGATATCGGTACCAGGCCGACCGACCGGTTCGCTCCCATAGTTCCCGGCACGACACCGATCAAGCAGCGGTATCTCCTGGGGACCGCAGACGGATCGACGATCGTCCTCGACGCGGGGGCGATCCTCGCCGATCCCGTGATGGTGGTGGACGAAAACGGAAACTGAGACCGCATAACGATCGTTATTGAAAAAATCCACGCGAAACCGCTTATTTTCCAAAGGAACATTATTTAATCCCGCGTGTTCATCACTTAATTGAGCCGTAGAGGAACAAGCGGAGCGGATATACCATGTTCACATTTTTTTCTGACATGAAGGTCGGAACGAAGATTCTCGTCATCTGCCTATTTCTAGCGATCATTCCGGCGCTTATGCTCGGCGTGGTAGCGTATACCAGTTCGAGCGGTGTGATAAACGACCAGATTGAGACGTTGCTTGAGACACAGGTGCACGATGCGAAGGGATGGACCAACGATGTCTACAAACTCACGCGCAACAAAGTGAACAGCGACCTCAACGTCCTCCGGGAGAACTTCTATGCCCGGGGCACTCCCGAGATCATCGACGGGAAACTGACGTTGGTGGGCGCCAACGGCGATCCGTATACCATCAACGATAACTTCGAGATCGTCGATCAGGTCCAGTCTCTGGTCGGCGGGGCGGCGACGGTCTTTCAGGTGAACGACAACAACGCCGTCCGGATCTCCACAAACGTCATCGGGACCGACGGCAGCCGGGCGGTCGGGACCGAGCTGACTCAGAACGTCTACGACGTCGTGGTGAGCCAGGGGGAGACCTATTACGGGAGCAGGGACCTCTTCGGTAAACGTTACGTCACGGCATACGAGCCGATAAAAGACAGCAGCGGCAAGATCGTCGGGGTCCTCTTCGTCGGGACGGAGGAGGGGGAGACGCTCGACGTCGTCAGGGCGAGCCTCAGAGACACGGTCATCGGCAGCAACGGTTACATGTTCGTCATCGACAGCACGGGAGAGGTCCTCGTGCACCCGTCCCTCGAGGGAGAGAACTGGTCGGACGAAGGCTTCGTCCGCGAGATGATCCAGAACAAGGTCGGGGTCATCCGCCACCAGATCGACGGCACCGACATCATCGATGCCTACACCTACTACGAACCGCTCGACTGGTACATCGTCTCGCGCGCCGAACTCTCCGACTTCACCGGACCGATCGATACCATCCGGAACACGATCATCGTCGTCCTCCTTGCCTCGATCGCGATCGGCGTCGTGATTGCCATCCTCTTCGGCCGCTCGATCTCTGAGCCGCTGCAGCAGGTGGTGTTGATGCTCAAAGAGCTCCGCAACGGCCACCTCTCCGCCCGGCTCAACATCAAGCGGCAGGACGAGATCGGGGTCATGGCTAAAACGATGGACGAATTCGCCGGCGACCTCCAGACAAACGTCGTCGGGAACCTCAAAAAGATCGCCCTCGGCGAGTACGTCAAGGAGTTCCCGGTCACCGACGAAGGCGACGAGATCCGGCCTGCGCTCGCGCTGATGGTCCAGTCGCTCGACCACCTCCATAAAGAGACGATCAAACTCACGGATGCTGCACGCGCGGGCGACCTCTCCATCCGTGGCGACGAGACGGCATTCCGCGGCGGCTACCGGATGATCATCGCCGGGTTCAACAAGACCCTCGAGTCGATCACGGAACCGGTGAACGAGGCGATGCGGCTTGCCAGGTACTACGCTTCCGGTGACTTTACCGCCCGGTTCGACGAGAAGATCCCGGTCGCCGGGGAGTTCGTCGCTTACCGCGACGCCCTCAACACCATCGGGATCGAGCTCTCGCGGCTGATGAAACTGATCAGCGAGGAACTCTACGAGGGCGTCTCGGTCCTCTCCCTGGCATCGAACGAGATCCTGGCGGTCACGACCCAGCTCTCCGCGGCCAGTTCGCAGACCGCCGCAACGGTGAACGAGACCTCGGACTCGGTCGAGAGCGTCAGGAAGAAGACCGAACTTGTGAACCAGAAGACAAAAGGTGTCTCCGAGAAGGCGATGCGGGCGCTCGACGTCTCAAAGGACGGCCAGAAGTCCGTACGCGAGATCCTCGAGGGTATGAACCAGATCCAGCGGCAGATGGATATCGTCCGGATGAACGTTATCCGGCTCTCGGAACAGAGCCAGGCGGTCGGCGAGATCATTGCAACGGTGACCGATATCTCCGAACAGTCCAACCTGCTCGCGGTGAACGCCTCTATCGAGGCTGCAAAGGCCGGGGAGTTCGGGAAAGGGTTTGCGGTCGTCGCAAACGAGATTCATAACCTTGCCGAGCAGTCGAAGAAGGCAACCTCGAACATCCGGGTCATCCTCACCGACATCCAGCAGGGAGTCTCCTCGACGGCGGTCTCGACCGAGCAGGGGATCCGGTCCGTGGCGGACGCAGCCCGGTTGACGAGCAACGCGCAGGAGGCGATCGAGGTGCTCGCCCGGTCGATCGCGGACACTTCGCAGGAGGTGATCGAGATCGCGGCCTCGATCCAGACGCAGGCGTCAGGGATAGACCAGATCTCCCGCGCGATGGAGAACATCCGCGACGCGGCACAGAAGAATCTCGAGACCACCCACAAGGCGGAGAAGACCGCAGGGGACCTGCACGAGCTCGGTGGCCGCTTGAAGAGGATCACCCAGCAGTACCGGGTCTAACACGGCTGCCATGACGGGATCGGACGAAGCATTTCGCGCCCGCCTCCTCGAGACGTTCCGCGAGGAGGCGGACGAGTATCTTGAGGCGATCACCGGCGGACTGCTCGAACTCGAGAAGGGGGGGCTCGAGCCCGAACTGGTTGAGTCGGTCTACCGCAGGATCCACAGCCTGAAGGGAGCAGCGCGTGCGGTCAATCTCCGGGAGATCGAGTCGGTCTGCCAGAACCTCGAGACCGTCTCCTCTCTGGTGAAACGAGGCGAGTACACTCCCGGGGAGGACGACTTCGACCTCTTCCACCGGACGCTCGCGGTCGTGAAGGCGCTTCTCCGGGGAGAGCGACCCGATGCCTCACCGGCGGAGATCATCGGGGCGCTCCGGGCCCTTCCCGAAGGCAAGAAGTCGGCCGGCGACGAGAAACCTGTCGGGGACGGCCGGCGAGACGAACCGGGTCCGGCCCCGGGGGAGAACCGCGCTCCCGGGACGGCTGAAAGCCGCAACGGCGGCGAAACGACCCTGCCGGGGTCGGACGGCGGCACCGTGAGGGTTGCGGCCCATAAACTCGACCGGCTCACCGCCGGGGCCGACAGCCTCCTCACGACACAGCTCTTCATCACGCAACGGATACGCGATCTCGAGGAGATGATGACCCGGTTCACCCTCTGGCAGTGGAACCACTCCCAGGCGTTCAACGACCTGCACCTGATCCGCAGAAGGGCGTTCGGTGAAGAAAGGGCGGCGATCCCTCCCGACCTTATCCTGCCGCTCCAGCGAGCGGTCGAGTTCCAGGAGTACAACCGGGAGTTTGTGGCCAATCTGCAGCACGATCTCGCCATGCACCTCCGGGCGATGGAGATGGACCAGACGGCGCTCAAAGCGAGCATCTCCGAGATCTCCGACCTGGTTCACGATGCCGCACTGTTGCCGGCTTCGAGCATGCTCGCGCCGTTCTCTGCGTTCGTGAGAGAGTTCTCCCGAACCTCGGGGAAATCTGTCGACCTCACGATCGAGGGGGGTGAGATCGAGGTCGACCGGCGTATCCTCGACGCGTTGAAGGAGCCCGTCACGCACCTCATCAGGAACAGCATCGACCACGGGATCGAGGACCCGGAGACCCGGCTGGCCCGGAAGAAGCCGGCCAGCGGAACGGTCCGGATCCGGGTCTTTCCCCGCTCCGGCAGCAGGGTCGGTATCGAGGTGGCCGATGACGGTGCCGGCATCGACAGCAGTGCTATCCGGAGGACCGCTCTTGAGAACGGGGTGATCACGATGGACGAGGACGCGGCCCTCACGGACAGCGAGGCGATCTGGCTCATCTTCAAGTCGGGGATGACGACAAGCCGGATCGTCACCGACCTCTCCGGGAGAGGACTCGGCCTTGCGATCGTGGAGGATGCCGTATCCCGCCTCGGTGGGGAGGTGACGGTCTCCTCGACTCCAGGGAGAGGAACTACCATCACCTTCTTCGTCCCGGTGAGGATGACCACCCTCCGCGGGCTGCTCGTGCGCTCGGAGAGGCAGGTGTATGTCCTCCCGATACAGCAGGTGAAGCAGGTGCTCCGGGTGCGCCCCGACTCTCTCGCCATCTCCAGGAGCCGGCCGACGATCCGGGTATCGGGGGAGACGATCGAGGTCATCCGGCTCACCGACGCCCTGGGGGTCCCCGCGGCCGGTCCGGCACCGGAAAAGGGGCGTCCGACACCCCTGGTCATCATCGCATACGGGGCGGGACAGATCGCGTGCATGGTTGATGAAGTGATCCGGGTGCAGGAGATCGTCGTCCGGCCGCTCGGGAGCCAGCTCCGCTCCGTCCGGAGGATCGAAGGAGCCGTGATCCTCGGGGATGGGAGCGTGGCACTCGTCCTCGACCCGCTTGAACTGATTCAGGACGCAATGCAGGCAGATCGGCCGGCGCCGGCACCTCGACTCCCGGGAGAGACGGGGCAGCGGATCCTCGTCGTGGAGGACTCGATCACCTCGCGAGTCCTGCTTCAGACGGTCCTTGAGAGAGCAGGGTACCGTGTAGAGACTGCCGCCGACGGTGTCGACGCACTCGCAAGATTTAAGCAGCATGAGTTTGATATGCTCGTTTCAGATGTGGATATGCCCCGGATGAACGGTTTTTCGCTCATCGAGAAGATTCGTGCCGAAGCCCGACAGACTGCCGATCTCCGGGTGGTAGTCGTCACTTCTCTCGACTCACCCGAAGACCGGGAGCAGGGGAAGGCAGTCGGGGTAGATGCCTATATTGTCAAGAGCAGTTTTGAGACGAAAGGCTTTCTTGAGACAATCCGTCGCCTGATGCATCGCCGCTGACAGAGAGGGAGCAATTACTATGAAAGAACGAGGAGAAAGAACGCCAATGAGCATTCTGGTGGTGGAAGATAGCCGGACGCAGGCAGAATATCTTCGCCACATTCTTGAGACGGAAGGATACGACGTCACCCTGGCTGCAGACGGCGCCACGACGCTACGGCGGATTGAGGCCGCACCACCCGACATCGTTCTGACCGACGTCCTGATGCCCGGGATGGACGGGTACGAACTCTGCCGCCGGATCAAGCAGATGAATGCGGAGATCCCGGTTATCATGGTCACCAGCCTCTTCGACCCTGCCGACGTGATGAAGGGGCTCGAATCCGGGGCCGACAGTTTCATCGTCAAGCCCGTCACCCCCGGGCACGTCCGCACCCAGATCGAGGCTGTCCTGCGGACGGCGGAGATGCCCGACCCGGACGGTTCTCCGGCAGGACTGGAGGTTCCCTTCTCCGGCAGCGTGTATACCATCTCCGCCGGAAGGCTCAAGATCCTCAACACCCTCCTCTCAACGTATTCTATCGCGGTGACGAAGAACACCGAGCTCCAGGAGGTGCAGGAACAGCTGCACTCCTTAAACGATCAACTCCAGGAGGCCGTCGGGGATCTCTCGCGCAGCAACGAGAGCCTTGTGGCGGAGAACCAGGAGCGGAGACGTGTGGAGAAGGCTCTCGCGGATGCGAACAGAAAGCTCCAGCTCATGGCGAGTATCACCCGCCACGATCTCTTGAACCAACTCTCGGCACTCTGGGGATACCTGGACCTGGCTCTCACGCTGCACGAGCGGGAGCCGGCGAACGCGTGGCGTCATGTCGAGAGCGCCAGGGGGATCGTCGATCGGATCAGCAATACCCTCCGGTTTACTGCCGAGTATCAGGATGTGGGAGCCGCGTCCCCCGTCTGGCAGGAGGTCCGATCGCTCGTGGAGCGAGCGGAGAAGTACCTCACGATGGGGACGATAACCCTCGAGAACGCCGTTCCGGTGGGGGTGGCGATCTACGCTGACCCGCTCATCGAGAAAGTCTTCTCAAACCTCATCGAGAACGCGCTGCGCTACGGGGGGACGATCACCACGATCACCTTCAGCCTCAGGCAGGAGGGGGATGCGTTCACCATCATCTGCGAGGACGACGGGGTAGGGGTCGCTCGCGACGAGAAGGAAAAGATCTTTACCTATGCGCACGGCATGAACACCGGCCTCGGCCTCTTCCTCGCCCGGGAGATCCTCGCCATCACGGGGATCGCAATCAAAGAGACGGGAGTGCCGGGGAAGGGAGCACGGTTCGAGATCCGTTGTCCGGCGGAGGTGATCCGTGTCGACGGCCGGGGCGCCTGACGGGTGCGGAGCGTGGCGCCGGGACTCCCGGTGCCGATCCGGTCTATTCATACACCGGCAGGCCCCCTCATGAACGCCGGAAACCCCCTCGCCGTCTCCTTCTCCGGCACACGGAACCGGATCGCGGCCATCGCCGTGCTGACGGCGCTCACCCTCGGTGGAAACCTGCTCGGCCTGCTCCTCGGCGCACCGGAAGGGCTCCTCCCCCTCCCGGCCCTCCCGCTCAGCATCCCGATCATCCTCGCGAGTTACTGGTACCCCCGGCGCGGTCTCCTCTTCTCCGTATGCCTCGCGGCCGCCTACGCCGTCACGGTCCTCCTCCTCTCTCCGCCTGATCCGCTGCTCCCGCTCACCATTCTCCCCCGTGCGGTCTTCCTCATCCTCATCGGCGGGGTGGTCGCGCTCCTCTCGTCGAGGCTCCGGGAGTCCGAGCAGCAGATGAACCAGATCATCGAGTTCCTGCCTGACGCGACGTTTGCCATCGACCGCGAGGGGAGGGTCATCGCCTGGAACCGCGCGATCGAGGAGATGACCGGGGTGAAGGAGGAGGCCATCCTCAACCGGGGGGACCACGAGTACGCCATACCCTTCTGCGGGGAGCGGCGGCCACTCCTCGCAGACCGGGTCCTCCAGAGCCAGGGGGAGCAGCCGCAGGTTCTCGTCTCGGAGAATACCATCCCGCGTCTCCGCGACGGGAAGGGAGCGCACCTCAGATCCGCGGCGACCGCGCTCATCGACGCAAACGGCAATGTCGCCGGAGCCATCGAGTCCATCCGGGACGTGAGCGATCAGGTGATGATGGAGGCCGCGCTCCAGAACGCCAGCCGCCAGCTCAACACCCTCTCGGGGATCCTGCGCACCGATCTCTCCAACCGCCTCGCCGTCCTGTACGGGCACCTCTCGGTGGGCGTGATGAAGTTCGACGACCCGGAGATCCTGTCGTTCATCGGCGACCTGAACAACGCTGCGAACGGTATCCGGCGGCAGATCGAGATCTCCCGCGAGTTCCGGGATATCGGGACGTCGCCGCCGGCATGGGTGCCCGTGCAGGAGACCGTCAGGCAAGCTGCCGCCGGTCTCACCTTCGGGACTGTCTCCCTCGAAGTGTGGACGGAGCGGCTCGAGGCCTTCGCCGACCCCCATCTCGGCACGGTCTTCTCCCACCTCTTTGAGAACTCGCTCGCTCCGGCAACGGGGGCGACCCGGATCGTCGTCACCTACCACCTGCGCCCGGAAGGTTGTGCAATCATCGTCGAGGATGACGGGACCGGGATCCCCGACGCAGAGAAGGAGGGGCTCTTCGTCCAGAAGGCGGAGGGATACGGGCACGGACTCTTCCTCGCTCACGAGATCCTCGCCATCACCGGGATCACGATCCGCGAGACGGGAACACCCGGCGAGGGGGCGAAGTTCGAGCTCCTGGTGCCGTCAGGGGGGTACCGCATTGTCTGAGATGGTCCGTGAGCTCAGAAGCGCAGAGTTCCCGCTCGCCGACGAGGTCTGGCGCGACTACCACGGTATGACCGGTGATCCGGGCAGGGACAGGATCTTTGCAGTCTTCCTCGCCGGACGGATCGTCTCCCTCGCCCGGTGCAGGAGGCACCCCGACGGCAGCATGGAGGTCGACGGCGTCTTCACGCCCGAGGCCTGCCGCGGGAGGGGGTATGCCCGCATGGCAGTGAGCGCTCTCGTCGTGGCCTGCCACAACGACGATCTCTACATGTACGCGGTCGAGAGCCTCGCGGGGTTTTACGCGGAGTTCAGGTTCATCTCGATACCGGAGCGCGACCTCCCTCCCGCCATCCGGGAGCGCTACACCTGGGCGGCGGGGAATATGGAGGGCGCGGAGGTCCGGCCGATGCGTCGCAGAGCAGGGTTGTGAGCAGACCCCGCAACCCTTATCTCCTGTCGACCAGAGATTACTCGCACGGGAGCCGATAAAGAATGGCAGACGTCTATTTCGCGAATCTCCGGGCGAGGAGCCACCACGAGAGCAAAGTCCAGAAGATCCGCCGTCTCTTCGATGCGGCCGGGTTCGGCGAGGCGGTCCGGCAGGGGGACCTTACGGCGGTCAAACTGCACGTCGGGGAGCGGGGGTGCGACACCTACCTGCACCCGGTCTTTGTCCGGCAGGTGGTCGATAAGGCGAAGGAGAGGGGGGCCCACCCGTTCATCACCGATACCGGCACCCTCTATGCAGGGAGCAGGGCCGACGCCGTCAGGCACACCGTCACCGCCATCGAGCACGGGTTCGACTACGCGGTCGTCGGCGCCCCGGTGATCGTCGCCGACGGCCTTGCCGGCGGCTACTGGGGGGAGATTCCCGTCGAGGGGAAACGCTTCCAGAGCGTTAAGATTGCAGGGAATATCCTCGCCGCCGACAGCATGATCGTCCTCTCGCACGTCAAGGGCCACGACACCGCCGGGTTCGGCGGCGCTATCAAGAATCTGGCGATGGGCTGCGCCCCGCCCCGGGGGAAGGCGGAGCAGCATGCTGCCCGGCCATGCCTGGAGAGCGGGAACTGCATAGGGTGCGGCATGTGCACCATGGTCTGCCCGCAGGCGGCGATGACGGTCGTCGACGGGCGGGCAAAATTCAACCCTGAGCACTGCGTCGGGTGCGGCGACTGCGTGCGCTCCTGCCCTGAAGGGGCGATCGACTTCGACTGGACGACGGAGATCCGGCCGTTCATCGAGCGGCTCTGCGAGTACGCCCTCGGCGCTGTCCGCGGCAAACCCAGGCGGGTGGGCTACATCAATTTCCTTCTCAACATCACCCCGGACTGCGACTGCGTCCCGTGGAGCGATGCGGCAATTGTCCCCGATATCGGGATCCTTGCCTCGACCGACCCGGTCGCGATCGACCACGCGAGCTTTGACCTGGTCAACAGCGAGCGGGGGTTTGCCCGGACACACCTTGCAGCGAACTTCGCGCCGGGGGAAGACAAATTTAAGGGGGTCTGGGACTACACGGACGGCGAGTACCAGATCGATTACGCGGCCTCTATCGGACTTGGGGAGGCCGATTACCGGCTGATCGAGGTGTAAGAGATGACGAACGGAAACGTGCTGCTCCTCTGCGGGAGCCCCCGCCTTGAGGGGAACACCGCACTGGTGCTCAGGGAATGCGCAAAGACCCTCGAGGGCGAGGGGCTTGAAACCGAGACCGTGCTGCTTGGACAGACGCGGATACTCTCCTGCACGGCCTGCGGCCTCTGCAGCGCCGGGGAGTGCGCTCTCGACGACGGTTTAAACGAGATCATCGAAAAGACCCGGGAGGCTGACGGTTTCATCGTCGGCACCCCGGTCTACTTCGGGACGGCGCGGGGAGACGTCACGGCGGCGCTCCAGCGGATAGGGATGGTCTCGATGGCCTCGGACTCCTTCCTCTCGCGGAAGGTGGGCGGCCCGATCGCCGTGGCGCGCCGGGGCGGGCATACCACGACCCTCCAGGAGCTGCTGATGTTCTACCTCATCAACGATATGATCGTGCCGGGCTCGACCTACTGGAATATAGTCTTTGGGCACGCGCCAGGCGAGGCTGCAGGCGACGAGGAGGGGATGCGGACGGTCCGGCGGTTCGCCGAGAACGTGGCGTTCCTGATCAAGAAGCTGCGGTAGGAGACCGGAGAAGAACCTTTTTCCATCTGCCCGGAGAGGGATCAAGCAATGGATCTGTCGTCCGAGCCGATTCATCCGGGCATCGCAGATACGGCACCGCTGACCCGGCGGGAGATCGCCGGCCTCCTCCCGGAGGTCCCGGACTGGTCGCTCGTGGGCGGGCGCCTCTCCGCCCGGTTCGCCTGCAGGGAGTTCGCCGACGCCGCCCGGCTCGTCCACGAGATCGCCGCGTTCGCCATGCGGGAGGGCCATCTCCCCGATATCGGAATCCACGAGAACCGGATGGTGGACGTGGCGTGGTACACCTACGCCATCGGCGGGCTCTCCAAAAACGACTTCATCATGGCCGCGCGGCTCTCCGACCGGCTCCGGTCCCGGCAGGCCGGGACCCTCTAGCCGAACGCCCGCATGACCCGGGCTTTGATCGCCTCTTTCGGGAGCGCGCCGACCACCCGGTCGACGTGCATGCCGTTTGCAAAGAAGAGGAGCGTCGGAATCGCCGTTATGCTGAACTGTGCCGCAAGCCGCGGGTTTTCGTCGACGTTGCACTTGCCGAAGGTCACCCGGCCCGCAAACTCGCGCGCAAGGTCCTCGATCACCGGAGCCACCATCCGGCAGGGGCCACACCATTCCGCCCAGACGTCGATGACCAGGGACGGATGGTTCCCTATGGTCTCCCCGAACGTATTGTCGACGATCTCGATGACACCGCCCGAGGTGCCCATGACTCTGGCCTCGAGTTCCCGGAGGCGCTCCTCCCGGAGACGCTGCAGGTCGTCGTCCACCGGTCCTTTCTCTTCCATGTAGCGGAAGTATGCTTCACGCCCGTATTAAAGTTAGGGAAAATGACGTCCCGAAGGGCGACTGTGGCTGGAGGCAGTGAGCGCGAGCACCGAAGATGGCTGCCGGGTCCGCGGATAAATATATAACCCCGGAAGTACAATGTTTACTACCTCACAGATGGGAAGCGAGGTGGGGTAGTCAGGAAATCCCGGCGGGCTCATAACCCGTAGACCGATGGTTCAAATCCATCCCTCGCTATGTCCGGTTCTTCAGCGCTTTTGTACACAGCCACATCCGGTCGTCTTTCAACGATTCTTCTTTCCGGAAAGCCGACGCGCTCGCACTCGATGGACCCTAAACGGGGTCGAAACGACGCGCGCAAGCAGGGCGAACCGATCAGCATGTGGATAAGACGTTTACAGAATCCCCGAGCACCAAAAATAGGGGATTGCCTCAACCCGAGGTAATCCGGTGAAGATTTCTCAGGTCCGTTCCTTCCCGGCCCTGAAGGCCGAGAGGTCGGACTGGTGGGTGCCGGCCACGTAGTCGACGACGCAGTGACAGCTCTTCTCCCCGTTGATATCCACCGGGTAGCACCCGGTCAGGCACCCGGTGCAGAGGTTCCGATCACCGCACCCGATCGCCTCCACCAGGTCCTCAAGCGGGATGTAGGTGAGCGAGGTTGCCCCGATACTCGCCCGCACTGCCTCGACCTCCCGACCGCTCGCGATGAGCTCCGTGCGGGTGGGCATATCCACCCCGAGGTAGCAGGGGGCGATGATCGGCGGAGAGCCGACCCGGAGGTGGATCTCTTCTGCCCCCGCGTCCCGGATCATGTTCACGATTCGGCGGGATGTCGTCCCCCGGACGATGCTGTCGTCGACGAGGACCACCCGTTTGTCCTTCAGGTTCCCCCGGACGGTGTTGAGTTTGATCCTGACCGCCCGCTCCCGCTGCTGCTGGGTCGGCATGATGAACGTCCGGCCCATGTAACGGTTCTTCATCAGTCCCTCGACGAACGGGATCCCGGACCGTTCAGCGTAGCCCGCGGCATACGCGATGCCGGAGTCCGGGACCGGGCAGACCGTATCCGCCTCGACCGGGGCAGCATCATGGAGTTTCTGCCCGATCCGGCGCCGGACGTCGTAGACCAGCGTCCCGTCGATGACCGAGTCGGCGCGGGCGAAGTAGATATACTCGAAGATGCAGTACGCCGTCCGGTTCGCGGTCGCTATCTGGATGGAGGAGAGCCCGGTCTCATCGATCCTGACCAGTTCTCCCGGGCGCACGTCCCGGATGAATGTGCCGTCCAGCGCATCGATCGCCACGCTCTCCGAAGCGACGATGTAACCGCCGTCGATCTTGCCGATACAGAGCGGTTTGATGCCGAGCGGGTCGCGGAAGGCGTAAACGGTCTCGTTTAACAGCGCGACGGCGGCATAAGAACCCCGCAGGCGCCGCATGCAGAGCCGGACCGCATCCTCCATGCTCTTTGAGGTCCGGAGGGCATCGGCGATGATGCTCCCGATGATCTCGGTATCGGTCGTGGTGCAGAAGATCTGACCCCGGCGCTCGTATTCCTCCCGGAGTTCGATCGTGTTCACCAGGTTGCCGTTGTGGGCGATCGAGAGGTCGAGCCCCTGATACCGAAAGTTGAACGGCTGAACGTTCTCAGGAACTTTTGACCCTGTCGTCGGGTAGCGTACGTGTCCGATTCCGGCGTTGCCCCGCAGATCCTGCAGGGTATGGCTGTTGAAGACCTCGGCAACGAGCCCCTGGGCCTTGTGGGTGTAGAGGGTCGTGCCTTCAAAAGTGGAGATCCCCGCGCTCTCCTGCCCCCTGTGCTGGAGAGCGTACAGGGCATAGTACAGCGGAAAAGAGACACCGCCAGCATCGACGATGCCAACGATACCACACATGATACAGCTCTAATGCGTCGGTACCTTTGCCTTCTTCTCCGTCCAGCGGTAACTGCGGATTCTCCGGCTTCTGCCGAACCCGCAGGCCGCACAGACCTTGTGCTGTGCGTGGAACGAGATTTTGCCACATCGCCTGCAGGCGATGTGGGTGCGTTTCTGCCGCTTGCCCATCGAGGGTGTGCCTTTTGACATTATCTCTCACCTACTCATTCAACTGAAGGGGTAATGTAGATCACATTGTCACCGCGGACGATCAACGTGCCGAGTTTCTGCGCCGTGCCGTCCACTTCTTCTTCTGCCTTATCCAATACCAGATTCATGTGAACGTCGTATCCCTGGAGGATTCCCCGGATCTCCCTTCCACCTTTGAGGCTGATGATGACGGGCTGACGATTCAGTACCTGATCTAAAATATCCAACGGTCTTGGCGTCATATGATTACCCTTTGCCGTCCTTTCTGGAGTAATATATTTGAGTGAGGAAGCTACTTAAATATAACCGCGTTGCTCTGCATCGCATGATAGGTCCTTGAGGTCTCGATTCCATGCCGAAGATCACCGTAAAGAAACGTCACGTCATCCGAAAGTCGCAGATAACCGGGCTCCTGGACCGGCTCACCAACGAGATCGGAGCGTCGGCCGAACTCTTCCGGTCCGACCGGATCGAGCGGGTGGAGACGGATGCCCCCATCGAGATCTACCTGGTGGATAAAAAACCGCTCCTGATAGCCTCCGGGGACTGGGCCTTCCCCACCCTCCGCGGCCTCGTCGAGCACCCGATCCCCGAGCGGCGGGTGGTCGTGGATGCGGGCGCGATCAGGTTCGTCGCAAACGGCGCGGATGCCATGCGCCCCGGGATCGTCTCGATCTCGCCCGATGTCAGGGAGGGGCACCCGGTGCAGGTCGTCGAAGAGCGCTACGGCAAACCGCTCGCCGTCGGTATCGCGCTCTTTGATGCCGCCGATATGGAGCAGCAGGAGAAGGGTAAGTCGGTCAAGAGCATCCACTTTGTCGGAGACGACATCTGGAATCTCGAGATCTGAACCGATTTTAAAAGATACTATTAAATAAAATTCTTCCCTCACTTTTCTTATGGTTAAGAAGCTCTTTGACAGCATCCTCGGTAAAAGTCCCGTTAAAAACGAAGATGAATACATGGAGCTCGATCTCGCCTCATATGAAGGGTCGAGCACCGAAGAACCAGCAGCCATGTACATCAAGATCGCCACCATCGCCGACCTCAAAGATACCCCCCGCGTCAAAGACGAGGTCTACAACGGCAACATCGTCATCGTCGATATCGGGCGGCTGAAGATGGACAAGGTGACGTTCGAGCGGGTCTTAAAGGACCTCCGCGACGTGGCAAAAGACGTGAACGGGGATATCGTCGGTCTTGGTGAGCAGAAGTACGTCGTCATCACGCCGATGTCCGTCAAGGTCTCCCGCGAGAAGATCGGCGGTGGCGTCTAGTGCGGGAATCCTATCCCGGAACCTGTCCCGCGTGCGGGGGTGATATCCAGATGGTCCACCACCGCCTCGAGATCCCCCACTTCCCTGATCTCCTGCTCGTCGTGATCTCCTGCGGCGCCTGCGGCTACCGGCACACCGACACCATCATCCTCGGGGAGGGCAACCCGGTCAGGTGGACGGTGCGGGTCGAGGAGCCCGGGGACCTCGCCATCCGGGTGGCCCGGAGCACGACGGGAACGATCGAGATCCCGGAACTCGGCCTCGCGGTCGAGCCCGGGACCGCCTGTGAAGGGTTCGTCACCAACATCGAGGGGGTTCTGTCCCGCTTCGAGCAGGCGGTGGAGACAGTCCTCGCGAACCCGGAGAGCGACGAGGAGCGGGCAGCCGCACTCCAGATGCTTGATACGCTCGCCGCAGCGCGGGAGGTGGCCGTCCCGTTCACGGTCATCCTCGAGGACCCCGCCGGAAACAGCATGCTCGTCAGCGAGAAAGCCGAAAAGATGCTCCTCGATCAGGGCGAGACCTGATATTTTTCTTTTTGCCCCACCGGGTTACT
>NZ_DAOSET010000037.1:0-22393 GCF_035363275.1 Methanoculleus sp.
GTCGGTCGACCGCCAGACATCGTTCTGCCGGTCGCTGTCGTCACCCTCACCGCCCATGAGCACGATACTTCCGTCCGGCATCGCGACGGAGGTGTGGCCGAACCGCTCCGCCCACCCGGAACTTGCGTTCATGCATGTCCAGTTCCCGCCGCCATCGATCGATCGCCAGGTGTCGTTATACAATAAGTCGGAGAGTTCGTCGCCAGCGTCACCGCCCGTGAGCACGATGCTCCCGTCCGGCATCGCGACGCTGGTGTACCGCCATCTTCCCTCCCACCCGGAACTCACGTTCACGCGCGTCCAGTTCCCGCCGCCATCGTCCGATCGCCACGTGTCGTTCAGGTAGTTGCCGTCCCTGTCCCGCCCGCCCATGAGGACGATGCTTCCGTCGGGCAGCGCGACCGCCGTATGACCCGATCTTGGCGTCCACCCGGAACTTGCGTTCACCACCGTCCAGGTTGTGCCGTTATCGGTCGACTGAAAGGTGTCGTTAGAGGCGCCGGTATAGCCATCACCATAACCTCCCATGAGTACGATGCTTCCGTCCGGCATCGCGACGCTGGCGTGATGCCATCTCGACCACCCGGCATTATCGGTCTGTTCCGTCCACGTCCCGTTATACGTCTCGTCGCCGAAGAACCACGCCCACCCGGTCGGGCTGCCGGTCGAGGTGTCGGTGAACTGTACAGCCAGGGGCGCTGCCCCGGAGAGTGGCGCGCCGCTGAACGCCGCGTCAGGTGCGGCAGCGCTTACGGTGCCGATCAGCAGCAGGAGAGCCAGAATCGGCAAGCAAAACGTCGTTAAGGAAATAGCCGTTTTGAATTCAGACATTTTTGAATAAGTATTTTAACCCACCATAAGTGTTACGCTTTTACATCGGCTACCCTGCGGTCATTCTGATCAAACGCTCATTACCTGGATGGCAGTTTTCCGTAACGGCTCTCTTCTAAGGTTATTCTCCCAGCCGGGGTGTGGAGCCGGGTCGGCGCAGAGGTTACGCCGATACGGGCGGGTACCGTCTCCATGAGCGAACCTGAGCATGCTGTTGATCGGGATGGGGCCCGGTAATCTCGGGGAGATGCTCCGCGGTCGCGGACATAGCCCGTGGCAATTTCGTCTTAAAAAAAGGGGTTTTCTGTTCACCGCATCAATCATAGTCGCGGAAGAGCGCCGGGTTCTGCCGGTAACTCTACCTGCGCCTGACCAGGTAGCCTCCGGCGGCGAGCAGCAGGACGGCCACGAATGCAAGGGCAACTGTCCCGGCCGAGAATCCCGGCGCCGGTTTGCCGGCCGGAGCGGCCGTGGTCTCTGTCGCGGTGGGCTCTGCCGTCGCCGGCGGCGTTGTCGCTGTCGGGGTCGTTATGGCCTCACCGGCTTTCTCGACCCCGCTGATCGCAAAGAGGGAGAACCCGGGGGTCGTTGCCGTGAAGGTGACCGATGTCCCGGAGGTACCCTTGACCGTCGTCGGGAGCGCCTCCCACGCCGTGCCGTTGTAGTGGTAGAGCACGATATCTTCAGGGGTGAACCCGTGCTCATCCAGCCACGCGGCCGGGACGGTGAAGGTGATCGTCGCGCCGGTGATCGTCTCGAACCGGGCCGGCACCAGGTCGACGTACTGGTATGGGGTGCCCGGCGCAGGGGGGATCCCGGAGCCTGGAGAGGGCTGTTTCCAGCCGGTGACGACGAACGTCTTGAGCCCGGTGCCGGTGACGTTGACCTTGCTCACGGCGGAGTTCCCACCGACGTTATAGCCGCCGTCCGGCCCGGCCGTCGAGCCGCCGCCGCCACCGCCGCCGCTGTAGACCGGCCTGCTGGTCGGGGTTGCGGTTGGAGTCGGTGCGGCGGAGACCGTGATGTAGCCGGCCCGGGAGAGCATGTCGGTTCCGTCTGCGTTATCTACCGTCAGGTTGACGGTGTAGGTTCCGGCAGCGGCGTAGGTGTATGTGGCGTTCCTCTCCGCTGCGTCCGTGGTGTTGTGCCACGCGCCGTCGCCGAACGACCAGTTCCAGGCGGTGGGCGAACCGGTCGAGGTGTCGTTGAACAGTATGGCAAGCGGCGCGGTGCCGGAGGTCGTATTGGCGATGAAGTTTGCCACCGGCGGAACTGGTGCGGCGGAGACTGTGATGTAGTCGGTTCTGATGCTCGTGTCGCTCCCCACCGCATTGCTGGCCGTCAGGCTGACGGTGTAGGTTCCGGCGGCGGCGTAGGTGTGCGTGACGTTCCTCTCCGCCGCGTCCGTGGTGTTGTGCCACATGCCGTCGCCGAACGACCAGTTCCAAACGATCGGCGAACCGGCCGAAGTGTCATTGAACTGTACGGCGAGCGGCACGGTGCCGGAGGTCGGGGTGCCGGTGAAGTTTGCCGTCGGGGCGACCGGTGCGGCGGTGACGGTGATGTAACCGATCTGTCGCGTGGCGCTGTAGCCGTCGGCGTTGAACGCCTGCAGCGCTACCGGGTAGGTGCCAGGCTCGGTGTAGGTGTGCGTGGGGTTCCGGGCGTTTGATCCTGCGGTTTCAAGGCGCCAGACGTTGTTCGAGCTGCCAAACCCGCCCATGATTACGATGCTCCCGTCCGGCAGCACGACCGCCGTATGGAAGGCCCGTACCGGCCATTCGGCGTGCTCGGTCACCTGCGTCCATGTCGTGCCGTTGTCGGTCGATCGCCAGACGTCGTTCCTCGGGTTGTTGTCATACCCGCCCATGAGTACGATGCTTCCGTCCGGCATCGCGACGCTGGTGTGGCCCTGCCGGTTCGACCATTCGGCGTGCTCGGCCACCCGCGTCCAGGTTACGCCGTAATTGTCTGATCGCCAGACGTCGTTATCCCCGTTGCGGCCCATGAGTACGATGCTCCCGTCCGGCAGCACGACGCTGGAGTGGTCATATCTTGCCCCCCAGGGGGCATCGGGCAACTGCGTCCAGGTTGCACCGTAATTGTCTGACTGCCAGACGTCGTTCAAGCCGCTGCCGTCGCTGTTACTACCGCCCATGAGTATGATGCTCCCGTTCGGCATCACGACGCTGGTGTGGTCATATCTTGCCGTCCAGGGGGCATTGTTTATAACCCTCGTCCAGGTTGCACCGCCGTCGGTCGACTGGTGGACGTCGCGATACACATCGGGCCAAGAATCCTTCCCTCCCATGAGTATGATGCTTCCGTTCGGCATCACGACGCTGGTGTGACCTTGCCGCAACCCAAACGGGAAGGGACTGTTCGCAATCTTGTCCCACGTAGTGCCGTTATCAGCCGATCGCCAGACGTCGGCATTCCCGGAGCCGCTTATGAGGACGATGCTTCCGTTCGGCATCACGACGCTGGTGTGATCGTATGCCGACCACCCAGGGCTCCCGTTCGCCTCTGTCCACGTCCCGTTATACGTCTCGTCGCCGAAGAACCACGCCCACCCGTCCGGTGTGCCGCCGGCCGAGGCGTCGGTGAACTGTACAGTCAGGGGCGCTGCCCCGGAAGTCGTGCTGCTGTAGAACGCCGCTTCCGGTGCGGCGGCGCTTGCGGTGCCGACCAGCAGCAGGGCTGCAGCGACCAGGCACAGCGTCATCAATGGTATGCTTTTCGAAGGATTCCCTATATGCTATTAGAAGGAAGTAAGAATCTATATGCGTTCGGTTTTGTTACCGGAGATCTGGCCATATCCCCTTTAAATAGATCAAGATTATCGGGTTGTACCAGGCGTGCGATCCCTCTTTCACGCCGGGTCTGGATCGAAAAAGATGAGCGTTTTTCGTCTCTCACCGCACCAATGGTAGTCGCGGAAGAGCGCCGGGTTCTGCCTGTGCTGCCACCAACGTCGGACCAGGACTCGCGTTCGCTTCTGTCCACGGTTCGCTGTACGTCTCGTCGCCGAAGAACCACACCCGGCCGGTCGGCGAAGGTTACGGTCAGGGGGTGCTATGCTGAACGCTGCTTTCAGAGCAGCAGCGCTGCTAAGTGCCGACAGGCCATAGCGAGCCCGATCTTCTCCGCCGGGACCTTCATTGCGGTCATCGCTACTTCGCTCATCCGGGAGGGTATCCTCTTCCAGAACATGGGGGTTAACGCGTGGCTGGTGTCCCGGGCGCGACTAAAGAATGAGGTATAAATTCCCCAAGGGCGGTACATACATTACCGGGAGCGGATCGGGGATCGTGCCTGCCGGGGGTGCTGTCCTGGCCAGTTGGGTTCTCCCCGGGCCTGCTGATCCGCCCTGTACGGCAGCGTGGAAGGGTGAGTGTCCGGAGAGCATCATCACGGGTGGATGATCGTGAAACACAGCGGCAACCGACCTCAAGCCGGGATACCTGAGTTTGCAACCGATATGGGCGGATGCCGGGCCCTGCATGTGAGTGAGACCATGAGCGGACCGTTGAGGGTGTTGTTGATCGGAGGGAGATTCGGCGACGTCCGGCGTATCGGGGAGATGCTCGCCGGGTGTGGGCGGGAAGTCGCGCTGGCGCACTGCGAGCGTATCGAGGACGGGCCTGCCGCCGTATCGGGCGACGAGGTCGAGGTCGTCCTCCTCGATCTCGCGGACGGCCGGGGAGCGGGGATCGTCGGCCGCCTGCGGGAAGCGGCGCCGGAGACGCCGATCATCGTGCTCACCGCCGCGAACGACGACCCTGTCGTGTCCGATGCGATGGAACGCGGCGCGCAGGACTACCTGGTCAAAGGGAAGACGGACGCGGAACTCCTCTGCCGGGCCGTCAGGTATGCGCTGGAGCATCGAAGAGCCGCGCGTGCGCTCCGGCACTCGGAGGAGACCTACCGGAGGCTGGTCGAGAACCTCAACGAAGGCGTCGTCGCTGTCGACGAGGCCGGGATCATCACCTTTGCAAACCCGGCGATGGAAGAGATCCTCGGCCGTTCTGCCGGGGGCCTTGCCGGGCTCTCCATCGCCGGGTTCATCGATACCGGCAGCCATGGCGGGGAAGGCGGGAGCCCGTTCTGCCGCCGGACCGACCAGAGACAGGAGTTCGAGACGGACTTCCTCGCCGCCGGCGGCGGGCGGGTCCACGCGCTCGTGGTCACGTCGCCGCTCGTCGACGCGGACGGCGCCTTCTCCGGCTGCCTTGCAGGTGTTCTCGACATCACCGACCGCAAAAATGCCGAGGAGGCACTCAGGCAGAGCGAGCAGAAGTACCGGCTCGTCGTCGAGAGTCTCAGCGAAGGGATATGGGTGCTCGACCCGGACGCCTGCACATCGTTTGTCAACCCCCGGATGGCAGAGATGCTCGGCTACGCCCCGGAGGAGATGATCGGGAGGTCCATCCACTCGTTCATCCCGGCCGCGCACACTGCAACAATGGAGGACCGCCTGAGATTCCGGAGAGACGGCGCCCGGGAGGAGTACGAGTGCGAGTTCATCACCCGGGAGGGCGGCCGCATCACCGGGTTGATGATTGCCTGCCCGTTCAGCGACGATGCCGGTGAGTTTCAGGGTTCGATTGCCGGCGTGATGGATATCACCGAACGGAAGCGGGCGGAAGAGGATATCCGCACCCGGAACCAGCAGCTGACAGTCTTGAACCAGATCATCAGCGTCTCGGCCGCCTCCCTCTCCCTTGCGGAGCTCCTGGAGGAGTCGCTTGAGAAGACGCTGGAACTGATGGGACTGCATGTCGGGATCGTCTACATGCTCGACGCCGAGCGGAAACGAGCCCTGCTCCAGCACCAGAGTGGAATGCCTCAATCGTGTATGCCCAAAAACCGCATCATCAAGGTCCACCACTGGCCGTTCAACTTCATATTCATCGCCGGTCAGCCTCGCTACATCGAGCGGCATTCGGACCTCAACTCCATCGAGGCGAGCATTCTTGAAGAACTCGAGGTCTCGGCGCTCGCGTGCGTCCCCCTCATCGCCGAATCGGTCGTTGTCGGGGCGGTCTATGCCGGCAGCGCGGAGAAGGATTCTTTCTCCCGTGAGGAGAAGACGCTTCTAGAGACGATCGGTAAAGAGATCGGGTCGGGCATCCTCAAAGGGATGCTGCACAAGAAACTCGAGGCGGCGAACCGGGAGGCGAACCTCTACCTCGACATCATGACCCATGACATCAAGAACGCCGAGAACGTATCGAGCCTTTATGCAGATCTCCTCATCGAGATGCTGGGAGGAGATGCCGCGCTGTACGCGAAGAAGATCCGGAACAGCGTCCGCAAAAGCGCCGAGATCATCGGGAATGTCACGACGATCCGGCGTATCCACCATGATACGCCCGAGCTCGGCCCGGTCGACCTCGATGCCGTCATCCGGGAGGAGGTCGCCGCCTCCCCGGATATTGCGATCGAGGTCGGGGTCAGCCGCCGCCAGGTCTGGGGAGACGAACTCCTCTCTGAAGTCTTCGCCAACATCATCCGCAACGCCGTCAAGTTCGGCGGTCCGCGAGTCCGGATCACGGTCAAGGTGGAGGAGTATGACGACGAGAACGTGCTCGTTTCGATCGAGGATACCGGCCCCGGCGTTCCGGACGGGATGAAGGAGTCAATCTTCCACCGCTTCGAGCGGGGATGGGTCGAGGGGTGCGGCGACGGGCTCGGGCTTTTCATTGTCCGCACCCTCATCGAGCGCTACGGCGGCACGATCCGGGTGGAGGACCGGGTGGAGGGGCGGCCGGACCTCGGTGCGGCGTTCAGGTTCACCCTCCGCGAGTACCTCCCCTCCGGGGACGACGAAGACGACGAGTATCCGGACGGGGAGGTGTGCGAATGAGGTTCCCGCTCCCTCCTGGAGCACCCTCGGTTGCCGGTCAGGGCCGTGGCTGACGTTTTTTCACAGTAGCAAAAGGTTTAAGAGGACAGGATTCGCTATGTAGCCTTGTGGCATCCGTATACGCCCGTGCAATCCAGTTCCTTGCGGCGGTAGGCGTCTGCCTGCTTGCAGCGGCGGTCGGTTCGCTCTTCACGATGCCGGCCATCCCTACCTGGTATGCCGGACTCGTAAAACCCGCCCTGAACCCCCCCGCATGGGTCTTCGGCCCTGTCTGGACGGTGCTCTACATCCTGATGGGCGTCGCGCTCTACCTCGTCTGGATCAGGGGGTGGGACCGTAAGGATGTCAAGGTCGCGATGGCGATCTTCGGCGTCCAGCTGGTCTTGAACGTCCTCTGGTCATACCTCTTCTTCGGCCTGCAGGCACCGTTCTTCGCTCTCATCGAGATCGTCCTCCTCTGGCTTGCGATCCTCATGACGATCGGCGCCTTCTACCGGGTATCGGTACCGGCGGCAGTGCTGCTCGTGCCCTATCTCCTCTGGGTGACCTTCGCGACCTATCTCACCTACGGGGTCTACGTCCTCAACCCATAGGGGTGGTCTGCACCCCATCTTTTAGGCACAGTGCATCCGGCCCTTGAGCCCCGCGCGAGACCTCGCCGCATTGAAGAATAGCAGCGAAGGTTCACGCAATATGGTGTCTGTATGGATAGCGGTTGTCTGTTTCGCGCTCTTTCCGAGGGGATGGTCTCCCCGCCGCCGACATTGAGAGAGCGTCAGTGCTTTTCGATCTGCCGCCAGACGTGGGCGAACCGCTGGAGGGCAGTGTAATGCCCGAGGATGCCGAAGATGACGAGGAGCCAGCCGAGGTAGTTCAGGCCGTAAATCTCTCCCGGGATCAGGATCGTGAGCACCCCGGCGATGATGATCAGCACCAGGCGATCCGCCCGGCCGAGGATGCCCCCGTAGAACCTGCCGACCCCGACGGCCTGCGCCTGAGTGCCGAGGTAGGAAGACATCAGGACCCCGGTCAGGGCAAAGACGCCAATCGGCCAGGACGCGGCGCCGCCGGCAAAGATGCCGGTGATGATGAATATGTCTGCGTAACGGTCGATGACGTGGTCCAGGAAGTCCCCGCGGCGGCCGGCGATCCCGAGGTCCCGGGCGAGCGCCCCGTCGAGTGCGTCGAAGACGGCGTTGAGTGCGACCATGACAACCCCGAGCACGACCCCCCCGGCGTAAAAAGCGATGCCCGCAAGCGCCGACACGAAGAACGACGCGAGAGAGAGGCCATTCGGGGTGACCCCGATCTTTCTCATCAGGTTCACCACGGGCTGAATGATGCCCTGTACTTGCGGCCGGAACTGGTCGAGCGTCATCTTCCCGTCCCCAGGTAGCAGGTCCAGTCGATTGCCCCATAGGACGGCGGCAGTTCTCCCCGAATGAACCGTTCGATCCGGTTCGCGCATTCGGCGACGCCAAGATCGGTTGTGTCCACCTCGATGACATGCTCGTCCGGGTGCTCTTCGAGCGTCTCGATCAGGATGACGTCGAGCGCCTCCGCCTCGACGTTCTCCGCGACCTTCTCTGAGGGGTAGTTCCGCGGGCCGAGGCGCGTAGCGAGGACGTCCGGGCGGCACCGGAGCACCACCACCCTGTCGCAGGGGAGGAGGTGGGCGAGGTGCCCCTCGACGATGCCGTCAACGGGCTCAAACTCCTCGACCCACCGGTCGACGTCCACCACCATTGTTTCGCGGCAGCGGTCCTCCTCGATGATGTAGGGGCGCACCGTATCCGTCAGGCGGACGACCCGGTGCCCCCGCCGCTCAAGTTCGGCCGCGACGGCCGTCTTTCCGGTTCCCGGCGTACCGGTGATCCCGATCATCATATGCTCTTAATCGCCTCGAGGAATCCCTCGTTCTCCCAGTCTTCGCCGATACTGACCCGGACGTAGCGGTCGCCGAGTCCCGGGAAACTGGTGCAGGACCGCACCAGGACACCCTTTGCCGCGAGGCGTTCCGTCGCCTCGTTGCCCGTGTGGGGTGCAACGTCGATCATGACGAAGTTCGCGTCCGAGGGGAATACCGGATACGGCACCTCGCCGATGAACCGCCGTCGCCACGCCCGGACATGGTCGCGGGTCTCACGGACCCGCTCAGGGTCCGAGAGCGCTCCGACCGCCGCCGCCGCCGAGACCGAGTTCAGGGCAAACGGTGTCGCCGCCCTGTTGTAGAACGGCTCGAACCACTCCGGAACGAATGCGTAGCCGACCCTGAACCCGGCGAGAGAGAAGATCTTTGACATCGTCCTCCCGAGGATCAGGTTCTCGTGCCGCCGCATCAACGTTCGGTAGTCGATATCGGAGAAATCGACGTAGGCGTTGTCGAGGAAGAGGAGCCCTTCCATCCCGTCGAGGATCTCCTCAACCGTCTCCGGCGTGACCGAGTTCCCGGTGGGGTTGTTCGGGGAGCAGAGGAAGGCGAGTTTCGCTCCCCGGCATGCCTCGACGAACGCTTCCGTATCGACCGAGAAGTCTTCCCTCCGGGGGACGTTCACGATCCGCCCGCCGTGCGCCGCGGCCGCGAGAGCGTAGAAGGAGAAGGTCGGGGTCGAGACGGCCACCGTCTCGCCGGGTTCGACGACCGTCCGGATCACCGTCTCGATGACCCCGTCCATCCCGGCGCCGGTGACGAACCGGTAATCGCCGTGGTAGCGGCGGAGGGCCTCGACGAGCGCGAGGTTCTGCGCGTCCGGGTAGCGGTTCCCTTCCCGGAGAGCCGCCTCCGCCGCCTCGAGTGCGGCGGGCGCCGGCGGGCGGGGGTTCTCGTTGCTCGCAAGCCGGGCGACCCGGTCGATGCCGTACTCGCGCGCGACGTCCTCCGCCTTCTTCGCGTAGGAGTATCCCGCCGCGCCTGCGTAGCACGCCCTAACGAAGCGCCGCATTGATGACACCGACAGCCGCGTCGATCTCCTCGTCCGTGATCACCAGCGGTGGGATCAGTCGGAGATTGCCGTCGGCGGCGCAGTTGACGAGCACCCCGTTCTCCGCGCAGGTCTGCTGCACGGCCGGGCACCGGTCGCCGACCGAGACCCCGATCATCAGGCCGCGGCCCCGCGGGTTGTGAGCGGAAAGACCCTTCATGAACCGCTCGCCCTTCCGTGCGACGTCGGGGAGGACCTCCTCGATGACCCCGATCGTCGCGAGCGCCGCAGCGCAGGCGAGCGGCCCGCCGGCAAACGTGCTCCCGTGCTCGCTCTTGCCGAACTCGAGTCCCTCGCGGGCGACGAGCGCGCCGATCGGAAAGCCGCTTGCAAGCCCTTTTGCGAGCGTGACGATGTCTGGGACAACACCGGTGTGCTGGATGGCAAGCCACTTGCCCGTCCGGCCCATACCGGTCTGGACCTCGTCGACGATCATCAGCGCACCGGCATCGTCGCAGATATCCCGGATGCCGTGGAGGAAACTGTCGGGCGGGATCAGGACGCCCGCTTCGCCCTGGATCGGCTCGACGAAAACCCCGGCCGTATCCTTATCGACGGCCGCCGCGAGCGCGTCGAGGTCGCCGTAGTCGACGAAGGTGCAGGCGGGCTCGAGCGGCTCAAACGGCTCCCGGATCGCTGGCTTGTGGGTGACGGCGAGCGACCCGCAGGTTCGCCCGTGGAACCCGTGGGTGAACGCGACGAACTTCTTCCTCCCCGTCCTGACACGGGCGAGTTTGATCGCGCCCTCATTCGCCTCCGCGCCGGAGTTCGAGAGGAACGCTCTGGAGAGCCCCGTGATCGCGACGAGTCTCTCCGCAAGTTCCGCCTGGTTCGGGACGTAGTAGAGGTTCGAGCAGTGGATCAGCCGCTTTGTCTGGTCGCAGATCGCCTCCACCACCTTCGGGTGGCAGTGGCCGGTGCTGCAGACCGCGATCCCGGCCACACAGTCGATGTACTCCCGTCCCTGGTCGTCCCAGACGCTTGAGCCCGCGCCGCGGACGATCTTCATCGTCCGGGAAAAAGCGGGCATGTAGTAGCGTGCATCAAGCACCCTTGAATCTTCTTCCATGATCACGTCGCGGGTATCAATCACCCGTGATTTCTGTTGCATCTTCTCACTCACTCATACTCGATCGTCGCCGGGGGTTTGGGGGTGACGTCGTAGACCACCCGGGAAACCCCGGGGATCTCGGCGGTGATCCGGGTTGCCATCTGCGAGAGGGTCTCGTAGGGCAGGAGCAGCGGGTCGGCGGTCATGCCGTCCCGCGACTGGACTGCCCGGACAGCGACGATCCAGCCGTGGAGCCGGACATCGCCCTTCACCCCGGTCCCGAGGCCGATGAGCGCCGCAAAGCACTGCCAGGGGTGGAACTTCTCCACCAGGCACTCCTCGACGATGGCGTTCGCCTCGCGGACGATCGCGATCTTCTCTCTCGTCACCTCACCGAGCACCCTGACGGCAAGCCCCGGCCCGGGGAAGGGCATCCTGTGCTGGATCTCTGCCGGGAGCCCGAGCCCGCCGGCCACGTCGCGGACCTCGTCCTTGTAGAGGTCGGCAAGCGGCTCGATGACGCCTTTAAACTCGATATCGAGGGGCATGCCGCCGACGTTGTGGTGGCTCTTGATGCCCCCTTCGCTCTCGATGCGGTCGGGGTAGATGGTTCCCTGCAGGAGCATCGTCGCTCCCGTCCGCTTCGCCTCGCGCTCGAAGATACGGATGAACTTCTCGCCGATCGCTTTGCGCTTCTCCTCGGGATCGGTGATGCCTTCGAGCGCGCGGAAGAACTCATCGCTTGCGTCCACAACGAGGAGGCCCACGTCGGCGAAGAGGGACCGTATCCGTTCGGTCTCCCCCTTTCGCATGAGACCGGTATCCACGTAGATCGGGATGAGGGCATCCCCTATGGCGCGGGCGGCGAGCGCCGCGCAGACCGAGGAGTCCACGCCGCCGGAGAGCGCCATCACGACCTTCTCAACACCTGCAGCCTGCTGTATCTTCCGGACTGCCTCGTCGATAAATCTCTCAACGTTTACCATTCTGTCACCTCACCTGGTCCTGGGAAGAGGATTTATTCTTTTTGCATGCTGCTACAAAGCCGATGTAGGGCGGAGAGGGGTTTGTCGGACGTGATTTGAACTCAGGATGGAACTGCGTGGCAAGGTAGAAGGGGTGGTCCTGGAGTTCGCAGACCTCCATCCGGGGTCCGCAGGAACCCGAGAAGACGAGGCCGGCGTCTCCGAGGTCGCCGATGAACGCCGGGTTCACCTCGTAGCGGTGGCGGTGCCGCTCCACGATCTCCGTCCTGCCGTAGAGGGCGGCCACCCTTGTCCCTTCCTTGAGACGAACGTCGCAGTCCCCGAGGCGCATCGTGCCGCCGAGGTCGGCGACGCCCTCCTGTTCGGGCAGGATGGCTATGACGTGCGTTCCCGCCCCCATCTCCTCGCTCGTGGCATCAGTGATGCCGAGAACGTGCCGCGCATACTCTATCACCGAGAGCTGGAAGCCGAGGCAGAGGCCGAGGTAAGGAATCCTGTTCTCGCGGGCATACTGGATCGCCCTGATCTTGCCCTCGATCCCGCGCTGGCCGAATCCTCCCGGGATCAGGATGCCATCGACGTCGGCAAGATCACGAAGGTCGAAGGTCTCCGCATCCAGCCAGCGTATGTTCACCTCGGTGGAGAGTGCTCTTCCGGCGTGCTTGAGCGACTCCTTGATGGAGATATAGACGTCTTCGATCCCATACTTGCTGACGATGGCGATCGTCGCCCGGCTCGTGTACTCCTGCGAGACAAGCCGGTACCACGCGGGATCCGGTTCCCGGTTATCGAGGGCCAGGTAGTTGCAGACGACGTCCGCAAGCCCTTCTTTCTCCAGTTCCACCGGGATCTGGTAGATGTCGGGGACGTCCTTTGCGGATACCACGGCTTTTACCGGGACGTCGGTGAAGGCGGATATCTTGTTCTTCGTCTGCGGGGTGATCACCTCGCGGCTCCGCGCCACGATGATGTCGGGCTGCAGCCCGAGTTCCCGGAGCGCCTTAACCGAGTGCTGCGTGGGTTTGGTCTTGAAATCCCCCATGGTGTCCATCGGGACCAGGGTGACATGGACCAGGATCATGTCCTCCGGCGCGAGTTCGCCGTGCATCTGTCGGACCGCTTCGAGAAACGGCATACTCTCGATGTCGCCGACCGTGCCGCCGACCTCCACCATGCAGATCTCGGCCTTCCTGTTGCCGTTGACCTCCTCCGCCGCCGCCCGGCGGATGCAGTGCCGGATCTCGTCGGTGATGTGAGGGATAATCTGGACGGTCGCGCCGAGGAAATCCCCGCGCCGCTCTTTCTCGATGACGTTCCGGTAGACTTTCCCTGTCGTGATGTTGTGGATCGACTTGAGGCTGATATTCAGGAACCGTTCGTAGTTGCCGAGGTCCAGGTCGACTTCCCCACCGTCGGAGAGGACGAAGACCTCACCGTGCTGGGCAGGGTTCATGGTGCCGGCGTCGATGTTGAGGTACGGGTCGATCTTGACCGCCGTCACCTCATAGCCGCGATTTTTCAAGAGGCGGCCGATGGATGCGGTGGTGATGCCCTTTCCGAGCCCGCTCATGACGCCGCCGGTTACAACGATGTACTTCAAACTCTTCTTCCCCTCTGATTGTTCCGGAATCTCTATCTTATTATGTGATCTCCGGTATTGAGAATGTATTGTTCCGACATCTCTCGGGAAATCCCTGCCGGCACAACCAGGGGTTTTCCGGCCGTCCCTCGTGGCGCTATCTGCCTATGACTGCATACGACGTCGATGTCCGGGTAAGGAGCGTACCGTCCACCGCGTTCCGGACTTCCCCGTCTGCAAACGCCACCCGGCGGCCTTTGCGGATGACCCGCCCTGTAGCGGCGATCGTCCCGGCGTTCACGCCTTTGATGAAACTGGTGTGCTCGTCGATCGTGGCGATCCGCTCGCCTTCGTCAAGGAGCGTGTAAAGCGCAAGTGCGATCGCCTCGTCTGCGAGCGCCACGTAGACCCCCCCCTGGAGCCACCCGGCGCCGTTCAGCATATCCGGCCGGACCTCCATCGTGAGGCGGGCGCGCCCGTCGCCGAACTCGTTCACTTCTATCCCCATCATTGTGAAGAAGGGATTTGCCTCCCTCCCGATCCGTTTCAGTTCCTCTATGTAGCCCACGCGACCACACTCATCCCGGGTGAGGGTTTGAAGCCGGTCGGGATAAGGTTTGCGCAGATCATGCTCCGTGCAGGTTTCTCCCGCCCGGCAGGCCGCTCCCCCGGGAGGCGGCGTTCAGGTCTCACCTCCGGAGGGTGCGACTGTGCCTGAGGGCGTCGTACACCGCGTAGAATCCCAGGATCACTGCAAGGATGTAGCCCACGGTTGCGAGGATCGAGACGTAGCCCGGGATCGGGAGTTCGGCAACCCGGAGGATCAGCGACGAGCCCACGACGATTGCAGCGACCACCAGCCCGATGATGATCTTGTCGCTTATCCGGTCGATGACGCCGACGATCACATTGAGGTCGCGGTTATCGAGTTCGATCGTGACGGTGCCCTCCGAGAGGGTCTTTAAAGTATCGTTCACGTTACCCGGGATGGCAAGCAGGTTCTCCGCCGCGCCCACCAGGGACCGCACCGCACCCGTCACGTTATCCGGGGAGAGCCGCTGCTGTGCAGCGATATCCGTCAGGTACGGCCGGATCTGCTGGTCGAAGTTGAACGACGGGTCGAGCCGGGTGCCGATGTCCAGCACCATAACGATCACCTTCATCATGAGCATCAGCGTTGACGGCACCCTGATGCGGTACCGGCGAAGGGTGTCGGTCAGGCCCCGGATTGCAACCGCGAAGTTCACCCGTTCGAGTTTCATCTCGCGGTAATCCAGCAGGACCACGTAGAGGTCGTTTTTCAAGGCATCGAGGTTCGCCGGAGTGATCGCCACGTCGAGCCTCTTGAGCGCCGTGATCACGCCGTCGACGTCCGTCCTGGTCATGGCGAGGAGGAGATCGACGAAGACGCGCCGTCTCTCCGGGCGGAGAACGCCGACGATACCGTAGTCGAGAAAGACGATCTCGCCCTGGCACGTCACCAGGAGATTGCCCGGGTGCGGGTCCCCGTGAAAGAAACCGTCGACGAAGATCTGCTGAACGTAGGCATGGAATCCACGCTCGGCGACCTCTTCGGGGAAGAGGCCCAGAGCCCGGATGGCCGTTATATCGTCGATCCGCACCCCTTCGACGTAGTCCATGGCGAGCAGGCAGGGGCCGGATATCTGCCAGTGGATGCGGGGGACTGTTACGCACGGGACGTCGCGCATGTTCCGTTTGAGGCGCTCCGCGTTCAACCCGTCCTGGGTGAAATCCAGTTCGCGCCGAATCTGGGCCGAGAACTCGTCCACCATTCCCTGCAGGTTGTATACCCGGAGATCCGGGAAGAGCGACTCCACCCGCGGAACGAACGACTGCAGGATACGGAGATCGGTCTCGATCAGGTCGTGGATCCCCGGGCGCTGCACCTTCAGGGCGAGGATGCGGCCGTCGTTCGTCACCGCGCGGTGCACCTGCGAGAGGGAGGCTGCCGCAACCGGCTCTTCTTCGATGATGGCGAAACACTCCTCGAGGTTGGGACAGTATTTCATGATCATCGGCCGGATCTCGGCATACGGGACCGGGGGGACCTGGTCCTGCAACCTCTGCAACTCCTCGATAAGTTCGGGCGGGAGGAGTTCCCGGCGGGTGCTCATGATCTGGCCGAACTTTACGTAGGTGGGCCCCAGTTCCTCGATGGCAAGGCGGATACGCTTGTAGACCGATCGTTTCTCATCCGGAGCTTTGTGGAGTAGCCCCAACCGCTTGCCCCCGGGTATGACCTCCTCGACAAGGATCCCGAAACCATACTTGACAAGTACGTCCGCTATCTGCCGGTAGCGCTGGAACCGGGTGACCATCGGGGGTGCATCAGCCCTCCTTCTACTTAAGGGATGGGGCCGGATCATCCCCGGGAGGGAGACCGGTTCCGCGAGAGGAATTTCCAGGGGTAGGGGACGGCGAGGAAGAGGGGGATGGCGAGGGCGATCGCGAGCGGGATCGTCATGAGGCCGAGCGTGAGCGTGGTCATGTCGGCGATCCACCCGGTGGCCGCGACCCCCATCCCGCCGACGCCGACCGCGAGGCCGAGCATCAGGCCGGAGACGAGCCCGACGTTGCCGGGGGCTATCTCGTGCGCCATCGCGACGGTGACGGCGAAGGTCGACCAGAGGATGAACCCGAAGACCATCAGCGCGGCGAGCGAGACGACGCCCCCCGTGGTGAGGAAGACGATGAACGGCGGGACGGCGGTGACAAGCCCGACGATCGTGTACTCCTTGCGGCCGTAGCGGTCGGAGAGCTCGCCCCCGACCACCTGCCCCACGACCCCGGCGATGAGCATGCCGGATACCAGCAGGTTCGCGGTCACAAGGTCAATCCCCCGCAGGGTGAGGATGGTGGGGAGGTAGGCGACCGAGCCGAAGATCGCCCATGCCCGGAGGCCCGATGCCGCGACCAGGAGGGCGATCGCCCGGTAGGCGGGCCGCTCCGTCCGGGCGGCGGTCAAGGGGACCTTGAGGCGTTCGGGGGGAGGGAGGATACGCCGGAGGACCACAGCCATCACGATGCCGGGGATGGCGAGGAAGACGAGGCCCGGAAGGCCCATGAGCCCGACGGCGACCCCGGCACAGATAGGGCCGATGGCGTAGCCGAGGTTGCCGCCGATGACGAAGTAGGAGGTGAGCCGCCCCCGGTTCGCGTCCTTGACCAGGCGGCTGACGGTGCCGAGCGCGCTCGGGTGGAAGAAGGCGTGCCCGAGCGCCGCGATGGCGACGGACGCGAGGACAAGCGCGTAACTGTCGAAGAGGCCGACGATGGAGATGAAGATCGCGCTCAGGAGCACGCTCGTGCTGATATGGAAGGCGAACCCGCGGGTATCGAAGACCCAGCCGACGAGGGGCTGCACCATCGACGACGTAAGGTTGTAGACCGTGACGATCAGCCCGGCGAGGAAGAACGAGTAGCCCTGGTCGGCGATGAGGAGCGGGAGGATCGCGGGAAGAACCGGCGAGTAGAGGTCGGTCACCAGGTGGGCCGCGGAGAGCCCCCAGACCGGTTTTGTATTATCAGTCACGGATGTCAGATCCGCCGTAAATGTATGACCTCAACCATGATATCCACTCGCTCTCTGCGGTGGTGGGCGAACGTCCGCTTCATCGGGAACGCGCACCGGATCACCTCCTCGATTGCCGCACGGCCTTCGGTGTAGGCGGCGACGAACGGGGTCGAGCCCTCGTTGAAGATCCCGTAGACCTCGCCCGCGATCTCGAGCGCGAGGTCGATGAACGGCCGGTCGGCGTGGGCCTTCTGCGCCCCGAAGGGCGGGTTCATCACGACGGTGTCGCAGGAGAGAGCCGCCCGGTCGAAGTCCGGACTCCGGACGTCGGCGACGATGAACTCGACGGCGACGCCGAACTTCTCCGCGTTCTTCCGGGCGACGGTTATCGCGGCCGGGTCGATATCCACCCCCGTCACGGCGGAGGCGCCGAGGAGGGCGGCGCCGCAGGCGAGGATCCCGGTCCCGCAACCGAGGTCGCAGACCCGGCGGTCCTCGATCGCCCCCTGCATCGCGGCGTGGTGGAGGAGGCGGGCCGCCACCGGCGCCGGGGTCTGGTACTGTTCCAGTCGGGCCGTCGGCCGCTCGAACCCCTCAAGGCGTTCGAGTTGCATCTCCAGTTGCCGGAGGTTCATGGTGCGAGGTACTCGTCGATGGTATAGTCGTCCCAGGCCCGGACCCCGCAGAGGATCTCGAACTCCGGCGGCGTCAGCACCGGGACCGGGAACCGGATCTGGTCGTCGTAGGCGAGCCGCGGGCAGGCGGTGTTCACGTAGGCCGCAAACCCGAGGTCGAGCATCTCGGCGGGGGAGACCTCCCGCATCGCGACCAGGACGGCTTTATCGGAGAGAGCGGCGAGCCGCCGGGCAAGGTCCATCCGCCGCTGCCCGCTCTTCGTGCTGAGGATGATCCCGATGTTCGCGGCCCCCTCTGCTTTCGCCATCACCGCGGCGCGGCGGCGGACCAGGCGGTCGGCGTCCACCTCCTCTACCTCGCGGGTGTAGGGGTCGAGCGCCACGACCCGTGCATGGGTGGCGAGGCGGATGCCGATCGGGTGAAAAACCCCTGTCCCCACGAAGAGGACCTCATCCGCTCCCGTCGCCCGTGCGGCGGCGAAGTTGCAGCCGAGCACCTGCCCCGCAAGCGGCGTGCGCCCGTCCCCCGGGGCGACGACCGCCTCGATACCGTGGTCGCGGAGATAGGCCGCCATCGCGCCGATGAGGTGGACGTGCTGGACCGTCGTGACGAGGCCGACCCGGCGGGCGTGGAGGAGCGGGAGGGCCGCCTCGAGGACCCCGACGTCGAAGTCGAACCGGACGGGCTCGTAGATGACGGTCGGCCGGTCCTCGACCGGCGCGTGGCCGAAGTGTACCAGGACGTCCGCGAACGCAAGGGCGTCGAGCGCGAGGTCGCAGCCCCCGTAGCAGGGGTCACCGCTGACGATCACCTCAAACCCCTCGCGGCGCAGGGCGGCGGCCGTCGCCGGCGCCTGGCGTGCAAGCCCTGCGGGGAACTGGAGGGCGACTGAGTGCGCCCCGCGAGCGTGGAGCCTCTCGACGATATCAGCAACTGGTATCAACGACACGCACCCGGTCTTCATCGACCTCGATCTTGACCAGGGTCTTGAGCGGCCGGCAGATCTCCGCATCGCCCCGCCCGATGACCACGCAGATATCGGCGATCTCGGCGCCGGCGTATTCGATAGCGCCGATCAGGGCACGCATGGTCCCGCCGGTGCTGCAGACGTCGTCGATGATGATGACACGGTCGCCCGCCTCGATACCGTTCAGGTAGAGTTCTCCCTTCGAGTAGCCCGTCGTCTGGTGGACCGCGACCTCCCCGGGAAGGCCGTAGGGGCGCTTCCTGACGACCACGAGCGGGATATCGGTCATCATCGAGAGGGCGACGCCGATGTGGATGCCCATCGCCTCGCAGACGACGATCTTGTCGACTCCTTTGAGGTCGAGGCAGCGCACCATGGCGCACCCGATCTCGCGGAGGAGCGCGGGCTCAAGGAGCGGCACCCCGTCGGTGATCGGGTGGATGAAGTAGTTGTATTCTCCCCGCTTCATGACCGGGGAGGCTTCCAGGGACTGGATCAGCAGTTCAAGCATGGGTATCACTCATGTCGTTTAAGAACGCCTCGATGACGTCGCGGGTGACGTGAGGCATGCAGACGATCCGCATATGCCCGGCTCGGGTTCTCGAGACCCGCCAGCCGGCAGGCGGGCGGTCGCAGGAGAACGTCGCCACGTTGACGTCCGGGGTCACCGCCCGTGGGCAGCCGAACGTCTCCATCCCCTCGATGAGCCTCCGGGTGTTCTCCATGCACCCGGCGACCACCGCCCGCATCCCGTCCATCCCCAGGTACTCGAGGACCGCGAAAGCGGCCGCCACCGACGCCCCCGGCCGGGTGCCGGCGAGGGTGCACTCCCGCTTCACCGTCAGGTAGGGCGTCTCGACGTTGAGGGACGAGAAGTAGTCCGGGTCCCGGACGAGGAGACACCCTGCCGGTATCGTGCTCATCCCCATCTTGTGAGGGTCGACGGAGATGGAGTCGACGCCGGAGAGCCGGAAGTCGAACGGGATCGGCCGATCGAGGAACGGGACGACCATCCCGCCGAATGCGGCGTCGATATGGAGGAAGACGTCCCGTTCCTCGGCCAGATCAGAGAGGCGGGCGACGGGGTCGACCATCCCGTACTCGGTTGTCCCGACGATGCCGACGAGGCAGACAGTATTCCGGTCGACAAGACCGTCGAGCGCCTCCGCGTCTATCCGGAAGTCTGCGTCGAGCGATGCCGTCCGCATCTCGATCCCCAGGATGTCGCAGGCCTTCTGGAACGAGAAGTGAGCCGACGCCGGGACCACGACGTTCGGGAACTGCACCGGCTTTAACTTCTTTGCAATCCGGAAGGCCTGGATGTTCGACTCCGTCCCGCCGGAGGTGGCGTAGCCGCCTGCACCGGGATGGTGCATCAGCGCACCCAGCCGCTCGACGAGCAACCCCTCAAGCGCAGCCGTCCCCGGGAAGAGTCCCGGGTCGCCGAGGTTGGTCTCGAGGAACATGGCATGCGCCCGTGCCGCGACCGGGTGGGGCGACGTGCACATCGAACTTAAGATGTTCCGGTACCCGAGGTCCTCCCGTCGTTTCGACGAGAGGAAGGAGAAGAGATCTTCCTCAGGGCATCCCACTTCACGCATTTCGTCTCGCCGCATCCAGAAGTATCTGCCGCTCTTTTCGCGCTACGGCCTCACGGATGCGCGGGACTGCATCGATGTTGGCGGAGACGCTGGTGATGCCGTGCCCGACCAGCCAGGCCACCATCGCGGGGTCGGAACCGGCCTGACCGCAGATGGAGCACTCGACGCCGTGCTCGCGGCAGGCGTTGATCGCGTAATCGATCAGCCGGAGAACGGCAGGGTGCTCGGGCTCGTACATATCGGCGACATGCTCGTTGTTCCGGTCGATGGCGAGCGTGTACTGGATGAGATCGTTCGTCCCGAACGAGGCGAACCGGATCCCGGCCTTGATAAAGTCCTCGACCAGGATGGCACTGCTCGGGATCTCGATCATGATGCCGAGGGTCGCCGTCTCCACATCGACCCCCCAGTCTTTCATCATGCTCCGTGCCTTGATGAACTCGCTCGGGTGGTTGACCATCGGGAACATCACGCCGAGGTTGTCGTAGCCCGCGGCCCAGAGCCGCTTGAAGGCCTCGACCTGGAGGCGGAACTGGTCGGGGCTCCGGAGGTCCCGGCGGATCCCGCGCCAGCCGAGCATCGGGTTGTGCTCGATCGGCTCGTTTTCGCCGCCCTCCATGTTCCGGAACTCGTCGGTCGGGGCGTCGAGCGTCCGGACCCAGACGGGCTTACCCGGGAACGCGTCGAGCACCGTCTTGATGCCGGTGTAGAGTTCGCCGATGAACACCTCCTCCTCGCCATGTTCGATGTACCAGCTGGGAGTCCTGGAGAGGCCAAGGATGAGGTGCTCGATCCGGAGAAGGCCGACCCCGTCCGCACCGGTCGCGGCGGCCCGCTGTGCGGCTTCGGGGAGGGAGACGTTCACCTTGACGAGCGTGCCGGTGATCACCGGGGCGGGCGCTGCGACTGCCGCGACGGCTGCCGGTGCCGCCGCGGGTGCCGTGACCGCTCCCTCGTAGATGGTGCCCTTCTCCCCGTCGACGGTGATGATCTGCCCGTCTTTCAAGACCTTCGTCGCCTTCTTGGTCCCGACGACCGCGGGGGTCCCGAGTTCCCGGCTCACGATGGCCGCGTGGCAGGTCATGCCGCCTTCGTCGGTGATGATGGCGCTGACCCGCCGCATCGCCGGCACCATGTCGGGGTTGGTCATCTTCGTGACCATGATGTCGCCGTCCTTGACGGCGCTCGTGTCCTTGACGTCCCGCACGATCACGACCCGGCCGCTTGCGATGCCGGGGGAGGCGCCCTGGCCTTCCAGCAGCACCACGCCGAGGGCGCCTTTCTGCTGTCCTGTACCCTGTGCACCGGCACGGGGGATCTCCGGCCGCTTGATCGTCGTGATCGGCCGGGATTGGAGGATGAAGACGTCGCTTCCGACGATTGCCCACTCGATATCCTGCGGGATGCCGTAGTGGTCCTCCGCGATCTTTCCGAGCATCGCAAGGCGCGCCACTTCGGCATCGTTGAGGACCGGGGCGACTCGCTGCTCGGCGGAGAGCTCGACGATCTTTGTTCCGTGCTTACCCTCCGGAACGATCATGATCTCCTTTTCGGCGATCAGGCTGTCGACCACCCGCTCGGAGCGCAGGTCAAAGACGTAGTTGTCGGGGGAGACACTCCCTGAGACGACGGCTTCCCCGAGCCCCCAGGAGCCCTCGACGATCGTTAGGGACTCGCCGGTGACGGGATGAGAGGTGAACATGACACCGGATTTCTCCGACCGGATGAGTTCCTGGACGACGACGGCGATGTTCACGCTCCGGTCGTCGAACCCCTGCTTCGCCCGGTAATAAATGGCACGCGCGCCATACAGCGAGGCCCAGCACCGTTGGACGGCATCAAGGAGGGCATCGTCACCGAGAATATTGAGGAACGTCTCCTGCTGGCCGGCGAAACTCGCCTCCGGCAGGTCTTCGGCGGTGGCGCTCGAGCGGACGGCGACGACCGTTCCGTTCGCCCCCATCCGGGTGTATGCGTCGGTAATCTCCTGCCTGATCTGATCGGGTATCTCGACGCTCAGGACGAGGTCCTGAACCTCTTTTGAGACGGATTCCAGTGCTCCGTTGTCGTCGACGTCGAGGCGCTCCAGTTTGCGGAAGAGGGTATCTTCTATCCTGGTTTCAACGAGGAACTTGCGGAATGCCTGGGCGGTCACCACAAACGCCTTCGGCACAGGAAGGCCGATAGCGGTCATCTCGCCCAAAGACGCTCCTTTTCCCCCTACGGATATGATATCTTCTTTCTTTATTTCTTCGAGCCACAATACGTTGGGCATTTCCTTCATGCTCGCACCACACATATACTTCTCACCATTACATAAAAGATTTCGGAGGAAAAAGCATCAATACATATGATGT